>JAFUXY010000288.1 GCA_017477005.1 Lachnospiraceae bacterium
ATTTACATTTATTTAATTTTTTTGCGAAAAACCTGAACTTTCATCCCGGATTTTCTGTGTATAAGTAGGGGGCTTTTTCCGCTCATCATGCTAAGAGCAAGTTCCGCCCGAGTTACTCGAAATCCACTCCGTGGATTCCGGGCGACCCGGCGAACTTGTTGGGGATTCCGCTCCCCAAGCCCTCGGTGTCCTAACCCTCAGTCGAGGAAGAGGACAGGCACCGGCTTCGCCGATGCGATGATTGGTCAGAATGCCAAAGCATTCCGACAGCCGCCCGTCCTGCGGACAGGCGGGGATATTACCTCTACATACGTCACGTATACACTAATCACAGATGGAGATTATTCTTATGGCACGACAGAAAACAGACAAAGTCTTAAAACGGAACAAACCGATCATGGTTCGCTTCACTGAGATGGAGCATGAAGTCATTATAGAAAACGCCAAAGCCGCCGGTATCCCTCCGGCTTCATATGTCCGCCGTCTCGCACTAAACGGCAGGATCGACCTGCATTACCACATAACCCTAGGAGGCGAATACATAAAGCCTATCCTGGTCGAATTGGGAAAGATTGGATCAAACCTGAACCAGATTGCCCGTTTCCTGAACAGCGGAGGCTCATTGACGGACAACCTGAAGCACGACATCCATCTCTGCATAGAGGAACTTCGACAGGCAAGGCAAGAACTGACTTCCTCCTTGGAACATCATTGACGCTAAAATCACAGATACGAGGTATTCCTATGGCCATCATCAAGCATATCGCGATGAAGTCAGCGGCGTATAGTTCGTCCATCAATTATCTGACATACCAACACGATGAATTTACGCAGAAAATGATCGTGGACGAGTATGGCATCCCTCTGATGCGTGAAGACTTTATTTTTGACGGGATCAACTGCAATCCGTATTCCTACGACTACGAGTGCTTCGAGACAAACCACGCCTTCAATAAAAACCTTTCCTATGACGAGGTCAAGCAGCACCACTACATCATTTCCTTCGATCCGAAGGATGTGGCCGAATGTGGGCTGACCGGCGAAAAAGCTCAGAAACTGGGAATGGAGTACGCCAAAAAGAATTTCCCAGGACACCAAACATTGGTGTGCACACATCTTGACGGGCACAACCATTCCGGAAATATCCATGTCCACATCGTCTTCAACAGCCTCCGAAAGCTTGACGTAGATGAGCGGGCTTTTATGGAACGACCCTGCGACCATAAGGCCGGCTATAAGCATCACGAAACCAAGAAGCTTATGGCATACTTAAAGAAGGATCTGATGGAGCTCTGCCGCCGGGAAAACCTTCATCAGGTCGATCTGCTACGCCATGCCAGAAAACGGATCACCGACCGGGAATACTACGCAAACAAGCGTGGGGAAGAAAAATCCGCAAAGGTTACCTTCCATAACGATGGACGGATTACCGATCCTGCGATAGACAATCTCTTGAAAGATTTTGCAAGAGAAACCATGGCTTCCAATCTGCAAGACGGAAAAGATGCTCTACCATCCGCAGGCTCAGAGAATTTTAGTAATTCCCCAAAGGATCAAACTCGCACGACAAGATTCCAAACCCAGAAGGATTATCTTCGGAAGGCCATCGAGGATGCTTCTTCTTTTTCAAAGAACGAGGATGAATTCCGTCGGTTCCTTGAAGAAAAATATCATGTCACCCTCAAAATCAGCAGGGGGCGATACAGCTATCTGCATCCTGAACGCAGCAAGCCGATCCGAGGCCGGATGCTTGGAACGGATTATGAGGAAACGCATCTTCGGGAGGTTTTTGAATCGAATCAAAACAAATCTCTCGCTGTTTCTGATGCGGAAATAATTGGAGCCGACATTGCCTATACACACGCAACATACTCCACAGAATCTACCGCTTCAATCGAATTCAACAACAATCCGGAAATGGAGACCGCAGATTCAAAAGCAGAAATCCTTAACAGGCACCCCCGGCAGAGCAGCTACGAAATCAAGCTGCCTCCCATCCTGAATGTGAAATCCAACCTGAAGCTTGTCGTTGACCTGCAGACTTCTGTCAAAAAATATTTGCAGAACTCCGTCCCCGTTACCGGCACAGTCGCAAACACATCTTATGCACGGAAAATCCGTCTGTCCAATCTAAGGAAAATGGCAGATACCGTCGCCTTCGCTCAGGAACACGGTTTCAACTCCCTCGACGATGTCACAGCTGCCGCCTCAGCTTCCCTGGCTGAGCTTCGTCAGACCCGAAAGCAGCTTGATTCCATTCGGGCGGATTTGCGTTCTGTCAATGAACGGATACATTATACCGGTCAGTATCTGGCTACAAAAAATGTGTATAAGGAATATCTGAAATCACGGAATAAGTCTGCCTTTCGGAATGAGCATTATGGGGATATTGTCAGGTATGAGGGGGCGAGGGAGTATTTAAAGAGTCACTATGGAGATGGTAAGCACAAGTCTCTCAATACTTTAAAATCGGAGAAATCACATTTACAATCCGTTCAAAAACATACCTATAACAAACTTTATACAAAACGAAACTCATACTTGGAAGTCCTTGATATGCAGAAAAACATAGAAGCTATCTTGCGAGACGGACAGCTTCCTTACCAATCAAAAAACAATACAAAAACCTTTCCCCCGAAAATATCACAACGAACGGATAAAGCATATTGAACTGGCCTCCTACGGAGTGTTCACTGAGCCGGGCGCCACCTACTCGCCTGGATGGCTTTGCTCATTCCTATACGGCAGGCTGCGGCTTAATCGGGCACAGCTTGATCGGGACATCCTTGTTTCCCTGAACTACAAGGGCCGCGTATCTTCGCTTTATTTTGTCCAGAACGGGGTGCAGACCTATGGGTTGTTTTCCCAGAGGCTGACACTTCTGTATGCCCTGCTGTCCTTTTGCGAGGCATTTGTTTTCGTACATTACAAGGCGGATGATGCGGAAACGATCTTATTTAAGAATGACAGCCAAGTAGCATAGGGAATCTCCTCGTTCTTTTTAATAGAAAGAAACAGCGCCAACAGACGAATAACAAGGATACCGCCAATCTTCAGGCCAGCGGTATCCTTGCTACCACTTCATTTTTACATTCCTTGCCCCACTTGATAAAGACCATATAGCTGTACTACTTTCATAGGTTATCACAACCTTAGGAGACATTTTACCCATTGCTTTCAAATCTACCGAACGGAAGTCCTTCGATACCCATACAGAGTTTATGAAGATATGATTCCCAGCCTGACAATTTTCCCGTTTCTTGTATAAACGCTTACACCATTATCCCACAATCCTCCATCTGCTTTGCAGTCTTTCCAATAATCAACAAACTCGTCATAGCTTATCTCTCTATAAGAATTTTGACCAACATACGCTAACGAGTATTTGAACTTTTTCGATTTCTTTAATTCCAGCCTCTTCTTCCCTGATGATCCAATAATTGCCTCAACATATATTTCGTCCCCTAAAGAAGCTTTTTTTGCAAGATCAAATTCTGCGCTTGAAACGATAATGATTTTATCTCCTTGATCCTCAAACAAATCTATACCATACACGGAAGTACTGTATATCATTTTATTCTTTGTTTTTGCCTCACAGTCAAAAGAAAGAGAAAATGTCAACAAAAAAACACATTGCATCATCATCAATAAAATACGTAAACCATTTTTCCCCATAAAAATCAATCCCCTTTCCAAGCAACTATAATCTTATTAACGGAGCTTTTTTCGATTCTTTTTTGAGTTACTAAAATAATGCAACCGTAAATCAGTACAATCATTGGGTAGTGCTATATCCACAAGTCTTTTATTTGACACTGCATACGCATATTCCTCGCTCACTGCTCCCCCAGAGTATACATTATGAACATGATTTCTATCGCAAATGTAAAAATAATATCCGCCATTAGCTGTTGCACAATTATTAAAAACGGCCTCTCCCCCATTGCTAAACTTATATGGCTTCACCTTTCCTCCCTCAAATGTATAAATCCTTTCAATGAACCACCGAAAGTTGACGGGCGTTTCGGTAATTAGTTCCGGAATCATATCGCCATCCAAATCACATAACGCAAACCTATTGACATAGGATTTGTCGTCCATTGAAAAAGCTGCATCATAAAAAGAATAGTCATCTATTTGAATTCTCGGGTGTCGTTTCAACATTTTAGCATAAGCCGCTTTTGCGTCGTTCGCAGGCGCAGCTTCCACAATATTGTATGCCGTCACCCATGACAGCAGTGACAACACCATTGCAATAATCTTCACAGAACAACTCTTAGTTCTCAATTTCATCTCCACGTTTTCCTTTCTTGAATGGCAAAGATTTGTACCATCGCTATCCTCCCATTATGCTCCAATTTCGAACGGCTGCAAGCGGCATTCCTATCACAATCGTATACATGGTTCAGTTAAAATAAACGCATTTTCTCAATGCATTCAATTTAATTTCTTAGATTTAACAGCGCTCCACGCCGAATAGTACGTAATATTTTTCACTTTTTTGTAGGAGCGCACTCGAAAACTGTACTTTTTCTTTCGAGTTAATTTATTTATCGTAGCATATGCTTGCTTTGGGGAAGCGATACGCTTAGTATTGTATCCCTTTTTGAAATCCAAGGAATAATGCAGTTCATACCCG
>JAFUXY010000289.1 GCA_017477005.1 Lachnospiraceae bacterium
GGCAGTCCGGCAGCAGTCAAAGTCCTGCCCGCACTCTTTGTGGAAAGCAGCACCGTCGTCGATTGCGTTGAGGACACAGTCATATCAGTGATTGATTTATTCGTTTTTTTGTAATAAAATGTTATCTGATTAGAGTCGATATCACAATTAAAATGTGGGTAGATTTATGGAGTGGGATTATGATTATTCAGACGGGGATGCGTACGGACATACCGGCGTTTTACTCGGATTGGTTGATAAATAGAATAAAAGATGGATATGTTCTCGTGAGGAATCCCTACAATCCATTCCAGGTGACTCGGTACAGTCTATCTCCGGATGTGGTGGATCTGATCGCATTTTGCACGAAGAATCCGGCGCCAATGCTTCCGAAAATGGAAGCATTGGAACCGTATGGGCAGTATTGGTTTGTTACGATCACGCCTTATGGGAGGGACATTGAACCGTATGTGCCGGACAAAGAAAAGGTAATGACAGACTTCCGGAAATTGTCCGATAGGATAAGCGCAGACAACATTGGATGGAGGTATGACCCTATTTTTGTGGATTCCAAGCATACGGTGGACTGGCATATTTCGCAGTTTGAGCGGATGGCAAGAAACCTTTCGGGATATACAAAGACTTGTGTGATCAGTTTCATAGATATCTATCAAAAAGTGAAGAGAAACTTTTCGGAAGCGAAAGAGGTGTTTCGGAAGGACAGAATGGCGATCGGCAGGGCGTTTATTGATATCGCAAAGCGGTATGATATTACGATCCGGCCTTGCGCAGAGGGGAAGGAACTTGAGGCCTACGGGGCGGATTGCGCGGGTTGCATGACGACAGAGACGTATGAAACAGCGCTTAAAGCGTCGCTTCAAGTGCCGAAGAAAAAGAACCAAAGAAATGGGGAGTGCGCCTGTCTTTTGGGGGCGGACATAGGCGCGTACGATACCTGTGGGCATCTCTGCAGGTATTGCTATGCCAATGCCAACACGGTTCTCGTGGAAGAGAATAGGAAAAGGCACGATCCAAAGTCGCCGTTCTTGACAGGAAACAGCGAGCCGGGCGATGTGATCCACCAGGCGGATCAGAGGAGCTGGATAGATTATCAGATGAGGTTTGAGTTGTAGGGAAATATATGAACAAAAACGAAAAGATTTTGCGTGATGTGCTTTCTGGCAAGAAGGACAGCAAATACGAAAGGATCATTTATTGGTCGAAGCCCGATGATTGTTTTTTGGTTGAGGTTCCGGAACCCAAGGGGCGGCTTATGTATGCGTAGAGGAAGCAAATAGGGGGGTGAGGTTTTTGAGAGTAGATTACCATTTACACTGTGAATTTTCAGATGACAGCGATGAATTGATGGAGACGCAGATCGAGAAGGGCGTAGAGATTGGGTTGGATGAGATGTGCTTTACCGACCATGTGGATTATGGGATCAAACGGGACTGGGACGATCCGAGAGGGATCGTCTGGCGCGACGCAATCGAGCACGGGGAAGAGGTGCATCTGGCGCTGGCGAATGTGGATTATCCAAAATACTTTGCGAAGCTCGAGAAATTGAAAGAGGAATATCGGGAAAAAATAA
>JAFUXY010000290.1 GCA_017477005.1 Lachnospiraceae bacterium
ATCGGATCGATCGCCATACTGTGAAGATCAATGGCGGACAGATTCATGCGTTGTCGGTGGATTATGAATATATCAAAAAAATCCGCGCATCCTATTACCTTTTGGGTGCGCTGCTAGGAAAATACAAGAAATCAGAAGTGGCGCTGCCGGGCGGATGCGCGATCGGAGCAAGGCCGATCGACCTGCATATCAAAGGCTTCAAGGCGTTGGGCGCCGCCGTCGATATCAGCTATGGTTTGATTTCAGCGAAGGCCGATCAGTTGGTCGGCGGGCATATTTATCTTGACAAGGTTTCAGTAGGCGCGACGATCAATATCCTGATGGCGGCGACGCTCGCAGAAGGAAAGACGATCATCGAAAACGCCGCCAAGGAGCCGCATGTCGTAGATGTAGCGAACTTTTTGAACAGTATGGGGGCGAATATCCGCGGAGCCGGTACCGATGTGATCCGGATCGTGGGCGTTCCTTCCCTGCATGGCACGGAGTATTCCGTGATACCGGATCAGATCGAAGCCGGGACCTTTATGTTTGCGGCGGCTGCGACCCATGGCAATGTCATAGTGCGGAATGTGATCCCGCGGCATTTGGAGGCGACAACGGCCAAGCTCTTAGAGACGGGCTGCGAGATCATCGAATACGACGATGCCGTGCGGGTAGTGGCGGAACGCTGCACGCTTTCGCATACACAGGTGACGACGCTGCCTTATCCGGGATTCCCGACTGATATGCAGCCGCAGATGACGGCTCTTTTGGGGCTGGCGGAGGGTGTCAGCACGGTGACGGAAAGTATTTTTGAAAATCGCTTCAAGTATGTGGACGAACTGATCCGGATGGGCGCCCAAATCCAGGTGGAGAGCAATATCGCAATTATTCATGGCGTCAGTCAGTATATGGGAGCGAGGGTAGCGGCGCCGGATCTGCGGGCAGGCGCGGCGCTCTGCATCGCCGGGCTGGCTGCGGATGGTATCAGTATAGTGGACGATGTATATTATATTCAAAGGGGATATGAGCATTTCGAGCGAAAGCTGCAAGGGCTCGGAGCCGATATTGAGCTGACAGATTCCGAGCGGTCGGCACGAAAGTTTATTCTGAAGGTTTCGTGAGGGGGAATAGAAATGAAAAAAATATCAAGCAAAAGCCTGAAGGCCGGCATGATCGTAGCGCAGGATGTTTTGAGCAAACAGGGGCAGTCCATCGCAAAGGCGGGAACTACGCTGAACGCGGCGTTGATCGCGAAATTGTCGTTTTACCGCATTCCGGAAATCTATGTTGAGGAAGACGAGAATATTCCGAACATGGACAAAAAGGAAGAGAAGAAGCCTGCGAAGGATCTCGAGGATATCAAGCCCAAGAATGAGACGATCGCCTATTCGGAACGGCTCAAATCCACTCCTGAGTTCCAGGAGTTTTCATTGAATTATTCCAAGAATGTCGCTGAGCTGCGGACGGCGTATCTGAAAATTTTGGGTGGAAACGGGGACGAGATCAAGAGGGACAAGCTCTTGAAGGGCGTGGAAACGCTGTTCATTTCGCATACGGCGCTCGAGCTTTTCGATCTGCTCCACACGATGCGTACCGTGGATGATTCCATCTATGCGCATGGCGTGAATGTGGCGCTGGTGACCCGTGCGATCGGGAAGTGGCTCAAATGGGGCAAGGAAGAACTGAATACGCTGACGTTGGCGGGGCTGCTGTATGATATCGGCAAGATCAAGATTCCGGCGGAAGTGTTGAACAAATCCGGGAAGCTGACCGACGAAGAGTTTGCGATGATCCGCAACCATCCCAGGAATGGTTATGAGCTGCTGAAGGAGGTCCCGAATCTCGAGCCGGAGATTTTGAATGCGGCGTTGAAGCACCATGAGCGTTTCGACGGATCCGGATACCCGGATGGTCTGTTGGGTGAGGACATAGACGATATGGCGGCGGTTGTGGCGATTGCGGATGTATATGACGCTATGACGGCGAGCCGCAGCTATCGGACGCCCAAGTCGGCCTTCCAGGTCATTGCGATGTTTGAGGACGACGGTGTCCACAAGTACAATCCCAAGTTCATCCTGTCCTTCTTGCAGAATATCGCAAACGCCTACCAAAACAACCGCGTGATCTTGAGCGATGGCACGTCCGCGAGGATTATCTACATCAACCAAAACCGTCTTTCCAGGCCGATGGTTCAGTTGGATGATGGCTCCGTGATCGACCTCTCCCGCCAGGCGGATCTGGAAATCACGAGATGCTTGTGATCGGGCAGTGGAGAATTTTGTCCATCGTATCCAAACACCGCTTTGGAGGACAACCGAACAGGTAGAAAAATTGCTGAAGTGAAAAAAATTCGATTTTTTTGAAATAAGTCCTTGACTTGTTGCATGAAATTTTGTATAATGGTTTTCGTTGTTGAGGACAGCAACGAAAAGATGCGACAGTGGCGTAGTTGGTAACGCGCGACCTTGCCAAGGTCGAGACCGCGGGTTCGAGCCCCGTCTGTCGCTTGGGTTAGAAAATCCTCGAAGCCTTGCGGATATAGGTCTTCGGGGATTTTTTGTTGCTTCGTCTTATTTTTGCTTACTGATCATTTTTCACCTTAAACTCCATGATAACGGCAACATCTTCTGCAAACATGGTAACAGACCAGGGATTGTAGATATCCTTGATGCCGCCGAAGGTGAACCCATCGTACCAGAACTTGACTTTCTCCTTCTCTGACGGATCAAAGCCCTGGCTGTCTAAGGCTGCAAATACTTCCGCCTCCGTAAACCCGAATGAGGTAGCGTACTTGTCGGACGTGGTGGTCACAACTGTCAGGTTGTTCAGGTCAGAGAAGATGGATTCCTTGCTGACCCTGGTGATGCCGGTCATAATGGCGCGGTGAAGGGAGGGGTTCGTCTTGAAGGTATTGTTGAACAGAGTGCGGATGAACGCTGTCATTTCAGGCCAATACCCGTTTACATAGGCTTCCTGCAGCGGCGTATCGTACTCGTCAAGAAAGATCAGAACCCTTCTTGCCGAAACGTCGCGGGCGGGTGATGAGCGTCACTTCATCCTGATTTTCCCACCATTCGCGGATAAAATCGGTTTTGTCTATATAGAAGCAGTCATTCTCCCGTAGAAATGAAAAATCCTGCGTCCCCATAGATACCGTTTTAGCCATGAGCCTGCCTCCTTGTATTACCATCATCATGTTTGTGAGTCATCACCCAGAACAGTTTACATGCCACGAACCATTACAGGCAGCATTATACCGCAAAACGAAAGCAATTTTTCTGCATCAGCCCGATGCCGCCGGAGGCGCAATGGCACCAGACAGGCGGTGAGGCAGGTACGGTTCCTCCAAATAGGCCACATCCTCTGCGTCAAGCTCCAAATCCACAGCGCGTACGGCGTCGTCAAAATGCGGCGCCTTCGTCGCCCCGACAATGGGCGAGGCTACGCCCTTGGCGAAATGCCATGCGAGCGCAATTTCCGTCATAGAGACTTGATATTTCTCCGCCAGTTCGGCAACTCTTTGGACAATGGCAAAGTTATTTTCTTTTTCAGCGTCGTATTTTCTGTGAAGGATTCTGTCAGTGCTGTCCCTCTTGCTTCCGGAATCCCAGGTCGACCGCGTCAGATGCCCACCGGCCAGAGAGCTATAGGGAATCAACGAAACATGGTACTGGCGGCATACCGGAATCAATTCCCTCTCATCTTCCCGATAAAGCAGATTGTAATGATTCTGCATCGTAGAAAACAGCGTCCAACCGTTTTTTTCCGCGGCGATCTGCATATTGTGGAACTGATAACCAAACATAGCCGACGCGCCCAACGCGCGTACTTTTCCAGCCACTACAAGGCCGTGCAATGTCTCCATCGTTTCTTCAATCGGTGTATCATAATCAAACCGATGAATCTGATACAAGTCCAGATAATCAGTCTGCAACCGCTGCAATGTGCCGTCAATCTCCCGCAAAATAGCTTCTTTTGAGAGCTTTCCTTCGTTGAAATATACCTTGGAAGCCAGCACGATTTTGTCCCTGGGAATCCCTGCGTTTTTGAGGGCAGTTCCAATGTATTCCTCGCTCGTGCCAAAGCTGTATTGATTGGCGGTATCGATAAAATTGACGCCCAATTGATAAGCGTGTTCGATCATAGCCTGCGTTTCTTTCTGGTTCAGGGTCCACTGATGAAATTGCTCCGAAGCCTTGCCGAAAGACATTCCTCCTATGCAAATGCGTGATACTTCAATTTCTGTATTTCCCAATTTTGTGTACTTCATATTTATACCTATTGAAAACCCTTAAAAGATAACCAAGGGGCAGCAGCGATTTGCTACTTTCCCAGTTTTTTGTCAAACATACATCCCCTGCGTCATACTGGCTGTAAATTATGCGAATTGTCATCGATTATAGAATCCCGACTTAGATCCACACTCCTGCCTATTATAGCGCAGTTTTCACCGGAATGACAGCCTTTGGAGGCACTCTCTCGCCTGATTTGCGGTAATGAAGCGAGTAAAATCCCACAGGAATCCTTATTATATTATGGAAAAACTGCCCAAACCCTAGCCGCATAGCGCGGACGGGAGGGCACAAGGCAAAAGAAAGGAGAGGAACTATGGGAAAGGACACGAGGGCAAGCATCACCGACCTGGCCGGAATGAACATCGAGGCGAAGGCGATGATCGAGGCATGCACGAGAAAGGTCTATGGCTACGCCAGGGTGAGCACGGAGGGGCAGGAATGCGACCGCCAGTACGAGGTTTTGGAAAAATTGGGGATAACAAAAGAAAACACCGTCACGGACAAGGCCTCAGGCAAGGATTTTGACCGCCCGGGCTTCCAAAAGCTGATGGGACTGCTGGAGCCCGGCGACCTGGTCGTCTGCAAGTCTCTGGATCGCCTGGGGCGGGACGTGCGCGAGGTGCAAAAGGTAATCAACGAAATTACCTATGTCAAGGAGGCCGGGATTGCGTTCATCGACATGCCGCAACTCAACTGCAACATCGATGCGTCCGCGTCGGGTTACATGATCGCAACCATAATGCAGGTGGTCCAGTCCTACGCCGCGCAACTGGAAAGGTATATGATACTGACCCGCACGGCGGAAGGGAGGCGTATTGCGAAGAAGAAAGGGATAAAATTCGGTCGGCCGCTCAAGGAGCCAACGGGCGAGTTTTGGAGCCTGTTGAACAGCATCACAAGTGGCAAACTCAGCGTTCGACAGGCAGAAAAGGAACTCAGCGTCAACCACCGAACGCTGAAGAGGTGGATACGAATAGCGAGGGTGAAAGAGGCGAGGGAACGGATCGATGACGGAATCAAATGGATGGATGCCATAATGAAAGAGTGGGAGGACGCTTCGCCCGGAAACTTCCTCGGGACAGATATGGAAAAGAAGAACGAGCTCTTCGAGTGTAGGAGGTCGATGGATGAAGCATCGAGAAAGCTCAGGGATTACGTCCCGGATACAAGGTCTGAACAAGGGGGAAAGCAGGGCTTGGAAGCGGAGATGGATTTCGTAGTAGACGAGCTCGAAAAGGAAGCCAAAGAGTGCCTGTGCCGTGCGGAAGGCCTTGTCCGTTCGATGAATTTGCCGATGCCGGAGGCGTTGGTACCTTGAAAGAATAGGGCAAGCATCTCTCGAAAAGTGCGAAAAGGCTGATAATTCGGGGATGAAGAAGGAAAAAAGGGGGAAAAATAGAGAAAACTGTAGCAGATAATCGGCGAAATCTTTGCGGCATGATGCACAAAATTAAGAATTTGTGCATCACGAATTTTTGCAAATTTTTCAAATTTCACATTGTGTAAAACACACAAATTCGCTGAATCGCTTTTATTCAAAATCCACCAAAATTGATGGTGAAAATACTTTAACATCTCAAAAAAGGTTTGTCAAGCAAGTGATGCACAAATTCTTGATTTTGTGCATCACTTTACCCGCCAGAGAGGGAGGCGCGATGGAGCGAGAAGTCAGAGAAAACCTGCGTTACCGCGTGCTGTTCACGCGCACCGAGAAGCAGACGAGGCTCGCGGAAGCCCTCTCGGAGCTGCTGCCCGAGGGGCGGGGGCGCGCCTTCGTCCCCCTGGTGGAGAACTACCGGCGGGACAGGAGGGAAGTGGAGCGGAAGGCCCTCTTCCCGGGCTACGTGTTCCTGCACACGGACATCGGGTTCGCGGGGATCCACGAGCTCGCCGCGAAAAGCCGGGAGAGGATGAGCGCCGCCGCGGTGCGGGAGCTCGGGCGGCTGAAATGGCACGGAGACGAGCCGCCCGAGGAGGGCGAAGCAGCGGAGGAGAACGACCTGTCGGACGGCGAGGCGGCCTTCCTGGAGAGGATACTCGGGGGCGGCACGGTGCTCCGGATGTCGGAGTGCTACCAGGACGGCAAGGGGTTCGTGGTGATGAAGGGGCCGCTCGCGGGGCTGGAGAGCCAGATACGGAAGGTCGACAAGCACAACCGGAGGGCGGTGCTGAAGTCGAGGCTGCTGGGGAGGAACGTGGTTGCGGGACTCTGGGTCAGGCCGAAGGCGGCGTTCTTCGAAGGGAACGTCGGGGAGCTGCCGGACGGCTCGGAGGTAGACCTGGCGGGGCTTGAAGAGAAGATGATGGGTGGAAAATAGGATGATGGCTGGGGTAATCGGCTTGCCGTTCCCCGGGCTCTGATTCCGGTCACAGGGAAGGCGTGCCCGGCTTCGGGAGGCGGAGAAAGAGGCTCCGCGTGGCGAAGCCATGCCCGGGAGCCGGGCCGCGGCGGGATTCCGGGAACGGGATCGGGCTGCCTGTTCCGCGCCGCGGGTTTCCTTCTTCTATCTTGAAGACAACGTATTTCCTGCTTCCACCTAAAGATAACATATATGGTAATAGATTTTCACACGCATGTATTGCCGGGCATCGACGACGGGGCGAGGGACTTGGAAACCTCCATCGAAATGCTCGATAAGATGAAGAAGCAGGGGGTGGACTTGGTCGTTGCCACTCCCCATTTTTATGCGGACAGGATGACGGTGGACGGCTTCCTGAAAAACCGAGAAAAGGCGTTCGAGGCCGTGGAGTCCCGCCGCAGGGACGGCTGGCCGAAGGTAATGAAAGGCGCCGAGGTGGC
>JAFUXY010000291.1 GCA_017477005.1 Lachnospiraceae bacterium
AAAAGCAGAAGCTATACGAATGATGGAACAGGTTCCGGATAGCCTTGTTTTGGAATGGATGGTTGTGATGCGTGATTACATTAATAAAAAGACTATGAATACGACCACGAAATCCGAAACAAAAGTCAAGACCAGTGCGGTCTTCAATGATTTCGTGAGTCATTGCAAGAAGGGTACGCTTGCCGATGACTACAAAGAAGAGTTGGCAGAGAGCTTGGGGCGAAGATATGAAAGTATTCATTGATACAAATGTAGTGGTAGATGCTTTGACAAAAAGGGAACCATTTTACGAAGACTCTCTATTGGTTATAAAATCCTGTGATATTGGAGAGAACGAAGGAATACTTGCAGCACATTCGCTCACTTCCCCTCCTCTTTCTTCTTCGAAAGCAGCATCAACGAAATCCCAAACATAAACAATCCGCCGCAAAACGCATACTTTGAATCAATGGCAATGTCTGCGGTCTTGGGAGTGTTGTCCAACACATGCGTGTCATTTGTCGAGGAGCTGGTGCTGCTCGTTGAGGATTCTCTGACCTGAGCGGTCGCTGTCACAGTATCTCCGCTGTCATCGGAAGCGCTATCGTCTGAGCTGGAAGAACTGGTGGACGTAGTCGATGTGGTCGAAGAGCCGCTATCTGCGTTCGAAGAAGCGCTATCGCTCGAACCCGAAACAGTCGATGTGGTCGAAGTCCCTTCTGTAGTCGAAGAGCTGCTGTCTGTCGCACTAGTCGTGGAAGTACTCTGCGTACCTGAGGTAGAGCTGTTTGTAGTATTGGCGGTGCTGGTCGTCGTAGTCGAAGAACTATCGTTCGAATTGGAGGAACTGGTCGCCGTAGTCGAGGTAGTCCCATCTGAAGCGGTTGTCGCGGTGTCGTTTGTCGAATCCGAAGAGCCTGTCGTTGTCGGATGGCTGCTGACTACAGTAGAATTGTTGCTCGTCGTGGTTGTCGTATCGTTGGCGGCCGTCGATGTCGCTGTGGTCGTATTGCTGCCTGTAGTTGAGGCGGAGCTACTCAATGCAGCCGCAGAGGAGTTCGCTGTGGCAATCGTAGGATCCACCTCATCCGACGCATAAATGATACCAGATTCCCCCTCGCTCAAAATATTGGCGCTCGCGATGTTGTGCGTAAATCCGTCTGCTATGGCAAACGATCCCGCTACAGACATTGACAACAGCAACGCACATACGAACCGCTTCTTCATAATCTATTCAACCCTCACATTCCATCCATCTTGTGCTTTTCAAAGCTATAGTAAACGACAAAAATATTTTTACCTTCAAGTGACCATGCACACAAATTCGACAGGAAGATTCGGCATTCACCTCATTCGAATTTGGCGCAAAGTAAACTCACTTTGTTCGTTTACAATAATTCAGCGACAACTATACCACAAATTGTGGCGCGGTTCAATAGGATTTTGGAGAATGTGTGGCGGTATCCTGGCGCTTCCTTAATTTTTTCTGGCGAGTATCTTTGCAAATTCCAGCAATTCCCATTTATATGAATCGTCGATATTTTCAAAATAATACAGCATTTCCTTCTCTTTTTGGTTCAAAAACCGGATCTTCAAAGAGTTTGAGGAGTCATTGCAAAAATCCAGGAATCCCTGAATTTCTTCGGACCTGGAGCATCCCTTTTCATGGGACCGGCTATTGGACATAGTATTATCTTCAAAGCTAATCCCCAGATCATCCATAGAAATCTTATACAGAGCAGCGATTTTTGCTACCACGTCATAGGACGGAATTCTCCTTCCGTTTTCATAATGAGAGTAAGTTTGCCGGGCAACGCCGAGTCGGGACGCTACATAATCCTGTGTATAATCATGCGCCTTGCGAAGTGATTTCAGCTTTGCGCCGGATATTTTTCTTTCGTTCATCGTGTTTTCGTGCTTCCTAATCGTTGGTTTTGCGTTCAGGCACAGACAGGTTGCAAGAGAGTACGCCGAATACAAGCCCTTTTGCCTGATTATAGCCGCATTATATGGTTAATTTTTGTATCATAGGGTTGAAATTGGAGCATTTTAAGAATATAATGTTAAGAAACGTAGCATTTCTGCCGATATACACCATGTGCGAAACGAATGGCACAGAAAGAAGGTGCAGCCAAATGCTGTCTGTGATGAACAATATGCTCGCTACCTATGGTCAGGGGCAGGCGAAGATCAACAACAAAAAGACCGCAAAGTCTCAGGAAAAGCTTTCGTCGGGATACCGGGTCAACCGATCGGCGGACGATGCTGCCGGACTGTCCATTTCCGAGAAGATGCGTTTCCAGATCCGCGGATTGAACAGGGGGACGAAGAATTGCCAGGATGGCGTTTCTATGCTCCAAGTAGCGGATGGAGCGCTTTCGGAGACCATGGAGATCATGCACAGGGTCACGGAGTTGTCTGTACAGGCGGCAAATGGGACGAACAGCCAGCAGGACAGGCAGGATATCCAGAAGGAGATTACGCAGATACTGGCCGAGACCGAAAAGGTCTTCGAAGACACCAGCTTCAATGGAGAGAAGATTTTCAAGCCCGAGAAAAAAGTTGAGTTGCCGGAGCCAGAGTACAAGACCCCGGTGAAAAACCTCCAGATGAGTGGCGACCCAAAAGGGGCTTCTTTCCAATTTGGTGCGGATCCCCTGTCCGGGCTTTCGATCAACGGTACAAAATATCCATGGAATTCCATCAAGTCCTCTTCGGGCAAGCCGGTTTCAAGCCTCGAGAATGGGCGCTACAGTGTGGAGCATGAGGGAGTGACCTTTTCTTTTGATGTAGAGGGTGCGTCTTCGACAAGGGAGATTGCGGAGGCTCTTTCAGGATCATCCATTTATCGGGTTTCCCATACGCAGACGGTCGAGACGACAGAGGATGTGGTGTCTCATGAGCAGTATTGCCCTGTATCATCGACTTCGGTTTCTGTGAAAACGAGCGAGATCAAGACGCCTTCCGATTTGCTGGGAGATCATACCATATCTGCGGACGAGGGCGGCATTTCCATCGATGGAGGAAGGAAATTTTCGTGGAGCGGATCGAGATGGGATTCGACCTTTGCAAATGGTGGCACCATGGATGTCGATTTCGGGAATGGCATCCACTGTGCTTTGGATATTGTACCC
>JAFUXY010000292.1 GCA_017477005.1 Lachnospiraceae bacterium
AAAATTTTCTGACGGCAGTGAAACAAAAACACTAGTAGTGGAAGAGGGAAAATCCATCAGTCTGGAAGATTATACTACGATTGAACGCAAAGGATATGTTCTGAACGGATGGAGTTCGGAAAAGAATCCGAAGTATAGCGAAATTGGTTTGGATTGGGAATACGATCCGTCTTGGTATACAGGTGCAACGCAGACTGTCTATGCAAATTGGTACAAGGCCTGTGTGATTACTTTGAATGCGAACGGCGGAAAATTTTCAAATGGAAAGACTACGATGATCGCATCACAGGGAACTCATGGAATAGTAGATATCAATATGGCAGAAACTCCGATCAAAACGGGATATACTTGTTTGGGTTGGAATCGAAATTCAAAAGCAAAAGAACGGGAATTGTTTGGTTCTTTTTGGCAGCCTACAGAAGATATGACATTTTATGCGGTGTGGGTGAAGACATACACGATTACATTGGATGGAAATGGAGGCAAGTTCGGCTCGGCTAAAACCAAAAAAGTAACATCAGATCCGGAATTAAGCAGTGTTGATTTGGGAGATTACACGCCAACGAGAAGTGGATATCATTTGAAGGGATGGTCTGCAAAAAAGAGCGGAAATGCGGAATATGACCCGGATGGCTACTATACACCAACTAAAAATAGTACACTCTATGCCATCTGGGGAAAAGAAGTGACGATTACATTGGATGCAAACGGAGGAACATTTCCGAAGGGGGCGTCTACGAATGGAACGACTTCTCTTTCTTCCAATCGCCAAAAAATGACAGTCAAGGTGGCGCAGGGAGATTCTTTGTATTTGTATTCGGATAGCATCCCCACTAAGTCAAAAGTTGTCTTATTGGGATGGGGTACGTCCAAGTCACGGGACAGCATTACGGATATTGAAACGACGGCAAATAAAACTTACTACGCACTTTGGCAAACCGGTATCACAGTGACGCTTAAAGCGACTGGAAACCTGAGTTTTGATTATGAAAAAAAGGTTACATCGATGACGGTATCTGCGGCTAAAGGAGATACATTAGAAGACTATGTACCGACGGTGTATATTTATAAAAGCGGTGGAAGTTTTCTGGACTATGTATCCAGTGCAAATTTGAAATGGAGTACATCGAAGTCCGCAAAAAACGTCAATCGTTTTCGAGCAGATAATTATAAAATCACCAAGAGTGTGACATTATACGTCTTTAATGACCAAAGCGTCAAGATTACCTGGCATGCAAATGGCGGAAAGATCAATGGAAAAAACAGCTATTCAGAAACGGTAGCATTTGGAAGCTATGTTTATGAACGATTTTATAAACGGCTGGAGCCTTTGAAGTCTGGAAGTGTTTTCATCGGATGGAGTACAACAAAAAAAGCATCTGGGCTGATTGATTTTGAAAATGGAGTTCAGGCGCTCAAAAATACAACGTATTATGCGATATGGGAAAGTGGGTATAAAATTACGATCAATGGTAATGGAGGTACTTTTACGAATTATTCCGGAGGAACGCTTTCTAAAGATGCGAAGACTTTGACGGCGTATGTGAGAAAAGGAAAATCGTTGGGGTCAATTACTTTTTCTGTCACAAAGAGTGGAAAAGAATTGACAGAGCTATCTTTGTCAGCGAAAGGGAAAGCAATTTCCAATCGAGAAAGCTATTATCCGACAGGGAATATGAAGCTATACGCAGTATCAGCGGATTCTATTTCCGGCTATAATATTACCTTCAACGCAAATGGAGGAAAATTTCAGGAAGATAGTTCTACAAAAAAGACGGTATTTGTAGACAAAAACAGTTGGACTTATCCGTATGTTTATCGGACAGGCTATGCTTTTTTGGGATGGTATACGCAAAAAAGCGGAGGGAAGGAAGTTTCGTCAGCGACGAAGAAAATGAGCGTGTATGCGCATTGGAAAAAATGCCTAAAGATTACCTGGTACGCAAATGGAGGCACTTTGACGAATGGAGGATATCAGCCTAAGGATACAACATATGTTTTGAAAAATTCCTATATTGAGACGAATAATCTCGATCAGGGGCATGCCCAGGCATATTCCTCATCAAATGACAAAGGTTTTGTCGGCTGGAGTACGTCGAAGAAGGGGGCTATCATTGATATCAACAACTATAAAGTGACAAAGAATGTCTCGTTTTACGCAATATGGAAAAGCGGTGATGACTTGGCGGATGGGCGAATAGAACTCTCGAAAAAGCGTTATGCATATGCTGGAAAAGCAGTACGTCCTACGATTTCGGTGTATGATCGTGCTGGTAAGAAAGTATCGGAAAGCCAATATTCTGTTTCCTATGAGCGAAACAATGGAGCGGGTGAAGCGTTCATCGTTGTACAAGGAAAGGGGAAAAAGAGCGGAACGCTGCGAAAGAGTTTTTATATAAATTATGATGCACGATCCAATGTGAAGACGGCGAAAGCTTCCGGCAAGAATATCAAAATAACCTACAGCAAGGCTGTATATGCAGCTGAGTACAGGGTATATGCCGTCAATAAGGACACAGGGGCGGTAAAATCAGTCTCTTCAAAATCTACAAATGCGACAATAAAAGGTCTTTCAAAGGGAACATATTCCGTGTATGTGATCCCTTATGCAATTAGTGGAGAAGGAGACGAGTGGGTGGAAGCCTCGGGGAGAGGAGCCGGTACAATTAAGACAGTGACAGTCAAATAATATAATAGTAAAAGAGGGAGAAAAGATGAAGAGAGCAGAAAAAAACAAAGAGAGCATGAGAGTGTTATTCCGTAGGTGGCTGGCAGGAATGCTTGTCGTATGGATGATTGGTTCAGTTATACCGATAGATTTGCTTTATGTACGTGCAGAAGCATTGTCGGAGGACGAGGAGGAGCAAAATAGTTCAAGTGTTTTGGAAGAATCAGGTGACGTAGAAGATGAGGCGGACACAGAGGAAACAGAGACGTCGAAAGACGAGGTTTTAGGGACGGTAGAATCTGAGGAAGATGATTCCGCAGGAAAACAAACAGAAGAGCCAGAGACAGACAGGGATTCTCAAGAAAAACAAGAGACCCAAGAAACTCTAGATTCTGAAGAAAATCAAGAACCTCAGGAACCGCAAGAAATCCTGGATTCTGAAGAACCCCCCGAGACTGATGAAACGGCCGCTGAAGAATCGGATCCGAGCGAAGTATCGAATAGTGAAGTAGATAGTGCAATACCTTCGGAAGAAACTGAGTCTTCGGAAGATGAAGAAAAGGTGTCAGAGGAAACAGCGGAATCGCTCAATGCAGAAGAATATACGGTCATTTTGGATGCGAATGGGGGAACATTTGCGGATGGAAATTCAAAAATAACTATTTCAGTAGAAAAGTATGGAAAAATAGAACTGTCTGCATACACTTTAGCGGAACGAGAAGGGTACCAATGGGTTGGATGGGATACGGATTCAACAACATATGATCCTCAATATCAAAAAGATGGAGTCTATTATCCATACGATGAATATGAGGAAATCCAGAATTTGTATGCAATTTGGATAAAATCTATTACAGTAACTCTAAATGCAAACGGAGGAAGATTTCCTGATGGAAAAGTAGTTTCTACAGCAACGGCAGACGCAGATGGGAGTTATTGGTTCACATTTTATACTCCGAAAAAAGAAGGACAACACCATTTTTTGGGCTGGAGTGAAGAGCAGGATGCTGTCTTGCCGCAATATGAAATATATGATGAATGTTATCTAACAGAAAACACTACTTTTTATGCAGTGTGGAGATACAATTGTAACGTTGTATTGGATGCAAATGGAGGATTATTTCCAGGCAGATACGGACAGGAAGAGTGGAGTCCGGCTGATAGTTGTTATAAGGAATTAGTACTTGAATTGAGTAATTTTATTCCAACAAGAGATGGGCATACCTTAAGTGGATGGAGCGAAAACCCTAAAGCAACAACAGTTACATATAAGCAAAATGGTTCATTGGAACCGAAAAGAGATATGACTTTGTATGCAATATGGGTGTATGATTTTACAGTCACTTTAGATGGAAATGGAGGTGTATTTGGCGCAGAAAAAAATAAGATAGTTAGATTGGATGCTGTTAACTTGAGTGATTATACTCCGACCCGAAAGAATTATCGCTTGACCGGGTGGTCTACATCCAAGAATGGAGGAACCGACTACAGTACAAGCCATTATCTGACAGTGACGAAGGACACGACCCTGTATGCGGTGTGGGCGAAAGATATTACGATTACTTTGAAAACGAATGGGGGAGTCTTTCCGAAGGAAACATACAGCAATGGAGTGACAACGCTTTCTTCGGATCGCAAAACAGTAATTATCAAAGCAGCGCAGGGCACAGAAGTATATTTGTATTGGGACTCGAAACCTACGAAAACGAATGCGGCTTTGAGGGGGTGGTCGACCGATAAAAATGCGGTGGAACCAGATGATGGAAGATCGGAGACTTTGAATGTGAAAGCAACGTCCAACAAGACGTATTACGCAGTTTGGGCTACGTCTTGCACAGTGACGTTGAAAACAACTGGGAATTTGAGGTTTGAATCTAATGGAAAATATGTTTCCAGCGTCAAAGTAAGCGTGCCAAAGGGTTCTACACTCTATAATTACCATCCGCAAGTTTATGTCGCTTTGAAATCGGGGAGCAAAACAAGCTACAAAACGATCTATGAGGCCTACGGAGCGTATGGCAAAGGGTCGGACAGCATTAAATGGGCAACGTCTGCTTCCACCAAGCCGAAAAATGCTTTTTTGGCATACAATTATAAGATCACGAAAAATGTTACGCTCTATGCAATAAACTCGTTTACCGTGAAGATTAAGTGGGACGCGAATGGCGGAAAGCTGGATGGAAAAAAGAGTGTGACGAAGACGACAGCTTATGCAGCGGAGATGTATAGTTATGGAACGCCAGTGCATTCCAGCAAGGCGTTTTTGGGATGGAGCACGTCAAAGAAGGCATCAGGGTTAGTGGATTTCGAAAATCCAACGTATGCGTTGAAAAATACAACTTATTATGCAATTTGGGAAAAAGCGAATAAGATTACTATCAAAGGGAATGGAGGCTTATTCACGTACAGCAGGGGAGGGACGATTTCCAAGGATAAAAAGACTTTGACAGTTTATTTGCAGAAAGGAAAGAGTTTGAGTGATATTTCTTTTACCTGCATGCTGGAGAATTATACGTATTTGCATGATATGTCTACCACATCGGATGGGAAAAATATTATTGACAAGTATGGGTATTATCCAAGCGGTGCCATGACGTTGTATATGGTTGGAAAGACGAAAAGTGGAACAAAGTATGCGATAACTTACAAAGCGAATGGCGGGAAGTTCTATAATGGATCTACAACTCTGACGGATACTGTGTTGAAAGGGGAGAGCATCTATCATAGTGCAACCCGGGATGGGTATGAGCTTCTAGGGTGGTTCACGAAAGCCAAAGGAGGAACAAGGGTAAGAACAGCTACGAAGAAGATGACCGTGTATGCGCATTGGGAAAAGCGGTACAAGGTGACATGGAAAGCGAATGGAGGCAGTCTTTCGCAGGGGTGGTATAACGCAACTGAGTCAAACGAATTTGAGAAAAATGAGATCATAGGAGCTCGCTATTCGAACAAGGTAGCGTATTCACCGGCAAATGATAAGGGGTTTGCAGGATGGAG
>JAFUXY010000293.1 GCA_017477005.1 Lachnospiraceae bacterium
CTTTCTCTGGTACCGGTCGCCATAGAACCGGAAAACATTCCGTTGTCGATTCTCTATGAGGACGAGGATGTTTTGATCGTTGACAAACCGAAGGGGATGGTCGTGCATCCGGCACCCGGGCACTATACCGGAACGCTAGTCAACGCCATCCTGTATCATTGCGGAGAACGGTTGTCCGGCATCAATGGAGAACTGCGTCCCGGCATTGTTCATCGGATCGACAAGGATACCACCGGCTCCTTGATCGTCTGCAAAAACGATCGGGCGCATCGGTTCATTGCGGATCAGATCGCAGTTCATTCAATCCGCCGAAGCTATGTGGGGATCGTGGCCGGTCAATTGAAAACGACATCCGGTTCCATCGATGCGCCGATTGGACGCAGCCCAAAGGATCGAAAGAAGATGGCAGTGAATGTGCCGAGAGCCAAACCGGCGATCACGCATTACAAGGTGTTGCAGGCGCTGGATGGCTATACCTATCTGCAGTTCGACTTGGAGACCGGGCGTACTCACCAGATCCGCGTCCATATGGCTTCCTTGCAGCATCCGCTGATCGGGGATCCGGTATATGGGACAGCCAAAGGCTTCGCCTCGATACAGGGGCAGGCGCTGCATGCCTGGAAAATCGGCTTTATGCATCCGACCACCCGGGGTTATGTGGAATTTGAAGCGCCGATACCGGGGTACATGCTGGATTTTGTGAAAAAACATCCGATTGTCTCTCAATCCTCGCGTTTATAATCCACCGCGCCGGCCGCTTTTTTATTGTGTTCGTCCTCGATGGCCGCATAATATTGGATCGTGGTGTTGATATTGTTGTGTCCGAGTACGTCGGCCACCAGACGAATATCGCCGGTTTCACGATAAAGGGCGGTGCCAAAGGTGCTGCGGAGCTTGTGTGGCGTGATTTTCTTGTTGGGAACGACCATTTTGGCGTATTTTTTGACCAATTTTTCGATGGCATCCACGCTGATCCGTTTTCCTTGCAGCGAAAAAAACAGCGCTTTTTCATGGCCTTCCTTGGGATGCATCGCGGCGCGTTCCGTGGTAATATAATCCGTCAAGACCTGCGCCACATCGTCGCCAAAATACAGGACATCCTGGCCGCCGCCTTTGCGTACAATATTGAAAGAATTGACCGTCAGATCCACGTCGTCGAGATCGAGTCCGTTGCATTCGGACACGCGGATGCCGGTGCCAAGCATGAGCGTCAAAATCGCCAGATCGCGTTTTTGCGTTTTCAGGCAGAATTTTCGCTGGCGTTCGCTCATTTGTTCGTTGCCTTGTTCGATGGCGTCTAAGATCGCGCGAACCTCATAATTGTTCATGCGAACGATATTTTTGTCCTTTTTGAGATTTGGCAACGGCACCAATTGCATAGGGTCGTCCGCAAGATGCTTGTGCAGGACATGATAATGGAACATGCCGCGCAGAGGCGACATTTTCCGGGCAATTGCTTTTTTGCTGTTTTCGTGTGGATGATCGCGGTCGATATTCAATTCGAGGTAGCGCTGAAATTCGACAACATCTTCGGGAGCGATCTGTGCCAATATATCGTAGCTGAAATTTTTGATCTCGATATTGCGGCAGGCCGGGTTGTTGTCCTGCAGGAAGGTAAAAAAAGTCAGCAGGTCGTAGCAATAGGAAATCAACGTGGACGGCTGCGCCTGGACTTCCTTGCTATAAATATAATCCACAGCCGGTCCGGGAAGCTGGCGGATCAGCGAGCGAAGCTGAAGTTTTTGGTTTCTGGATTTGTCCTTGTAAAATTCAGAATCTTTTCCCATGAGAAATCTCCTTGAACAACCGCCCAGAAGGGCGAACCACTCTCGAAATAGGTGTATTTAGCGGATAAACAGATATTTAACCGCTAAATACATATTACTACAAACCCTACTCTTTTGTCAAGGCAAATGCTTTTTACGCCACTATAGAAACCCGTTTTATTGAGGAGGAAAAAGGATGAAAAAGAAAACATTTCTGTTTACAACGACGATGGTTGCGGCGCTTGTCGGCTGTTTCCTGTTCGGCACTTCGGTACAGGCGGCCAAGCATTTTGAGACTGGCAATTATTCCAAACGTTATTTTTACGACGATAATGGCGAAGAATACGCCGCATCATTTGTGAACATCGAGAAAGTCAAGAAAGGACGGATCTGGTTCACGACTGGCTATGTGGGACTCAATGGATCGCCGATTTATGAAACCAATGTAATTCAAAAAAAGATAAATGCCGGACAGGTGAAGTTTTCCTGGAAAGATTCATGGGAAAATTCCGGCACAGGCATCTTGAAGCCCGGCGATGGCTGTGTGAAATTGAAGATGAAGGTCACAAAACAGGCAAAGGTCAACCGTGCTACCCTCGACACGGACGGTGAATTTATTACCTTAAAGAGACGGGGAAATCTGAAAGGCTCGAAAAACAAGGCAAACAGCCCGTCAGTTTATAAGGCTTATGCCAATTGGATCGCCAATAACACGGCCGGTCTTGACGTGGGCGGATACGATCATTTTCAATTGATCTATGTCAACGACGATGAAACTCCGGAGCTTTTGGCGCTGCACAAGCCCAAAGACACCTTTGACAACAATGCCATTATGCAATATGGACTCTACTCTTTCCAAAAAGGCAAGGTAAAAGAGATTTCCAGCTTTTCATCGGGCGTGGCTTCGGCCGGTGGTTATCGCGGCAATACCTACTATATTCCGGAGGAAAATCGGATTTATGAAACCTATATTTCTTCAGGACGCGGCGAAGGTGAAGATATTATCTACAAATTGAATAAGGGAAAACTCAAAAAGCTCCGCAGCGGATCGTACAGCCTGGCGGATGAAAC
>JAFUXY010000294.1 GCA_017477005.1 Lachnospiraceae bacterium
CGAGCTCTCGCCGATACCAGCGGTTGTCCGGATCCATTTCAACCAATTTTTTGGCGTAATTGACAGACTTGCCGGTGTTTTCGTTCATTCGGCAGGAGTATACAAGGTAATACAGGAAACGCTCTTCGTCGGGAAACTGTCCATATGCCTCTTCGCAGGTCTCCACCATCTGAGGATAGAGCCTTTTTTCCAACCCTTCCGCAATCCTGTCCATGAACAGCTTCTTGAAGGGGTCGTCCAGCGGCGGATATACCGGTCCCCGCTGCTCGTCTCCTCGTTTCTTCAGCTCCTCGTAGGCGTGCCGGATTTTTTTGAACATTTCCGGATCCGATTCCGGAGAATGCTTGCGCACCAAGCGAAAATAGGCTTTTTTGATTTCAGAAGCGGAGGCGCCGGGCGCAAGCCCCAATATTTCATACCAAGTTTCCATCCATCTCCCCCTCAATCGTCATCCTCGTCCCAGTCTTCATCGTCTAAATCCTCGTATTCGTCGTCATCCAAATCTTCGTCAAGGCCCAGATTGTCCATTAAGTGCTTGCGAAGCATTTCCATAAAGTTGCTTTCGGACAAGTCATGAAAGACGAAGAAATGGTTGATCCGGTTTTCATAGGATTCTGCCGCGCGGGAATCGTTCTCTACGATGGCCTTGGCCAGCTCAAACACGAAATCCTCAAGGTCTTCTATCTCGGATCCGACTTCGCCCTCTTCTTTCGCGTTCCGAATGTATTTTTGCGCTTTTCGCATGATGGCGCGGTAATCATCGGCCAAGGGAGCCGATTTCCAGTCAAACGCATCCATTCCGCTCTGTCCAGTGGCGTGACCGGATTCTACGAGATTGATCGTCGAGCTGGCGCTTCTGCCGTTGCTTATTACCGTAGCCGATACATTCAAAATGCCGTTTTGGTCATAAGAAAATTCCACGTCGATCTTTTCCTTCCCGGCTCTTTTTCGCGGAATGCCATCGAGTACGAAGGAACCCAGATAGTGGTTGTCGGTGGCGACGCTGCTCTCTCCCTGAAAGACTTCGACGTCAACCGCCGTTTGATTATCGGCGTGCGTAGAAAAGCGCTCCGTTCTCGACGTGGGAATAGTAATGTTCCGCGGCATGATTACAGACATCACATTGTATCCGGTGTCGGAGGCCGATTTGATGCCAAGTGTGAACGGGTTCACATCAGTAATAATCACGCTTTTTTCTTCGGATATTTCTCCTCCGATAATCCCGGCCTGAATGGCGGCGCCTTCCGCCACGGCAAAATCCGGGTCCACCGCGCGCTGTGGCTTGATCCCAGTGTACTTTTCTATGTCCTGCTGCACGACTGGCATCCTGGTCGAGCCGCCAACGAGGATAATCTGGTCGACCTCATCCCAGGTCAAAGAACCGTCGGCGATTACGGTGTCGATCGCCCGATGCGTCCGCTCAATGAGGTGGGCGGTTTTCTCCTCAAATTCCTGGCGGGTAATCTCCTCGTCCAAAGAGATTGGCTTGCCGTTCTTTTGGGAGATCATAGGGATCATTACCCGAAAAGCTTCCGATTCACTCAAAACAATCTTGCATTTCTCCGCCTCTTCCTTCAGGCGGACCATAGCGTGGGTATCCTTCCGCAGATCCACGTCGTTTTTCTCGCGGAACCGATCGATCAGCATATCGATCAGCGCTTCGTCAAAATCCTTGCCGCCGAGCTGGTTGTCGCCGTTGCTGGCCTTGACCTCGAGAACGCCGCCGAACATTTCAAGCAGGGTCACATCGAAGGTGCCGCCGCCCAAATCGTATACGAGGATATGGCTTTCCTCTTCGAGATGAGACAGGCCATAACTCAGCGCGGCAGCAGTCGGTTCGTTGATAATCCGCTCCACCTGAAGCCCGGCCTGCTCGCCTGCTGCGACCGTCGCGCGTCGCTGGGCATCGTCAAAATAGGCGGGCACGGAGATTACCACTCTTGAAATTTCTTCGTCCAACTCATTGGAAACG
>JAFUXY010000295.1 GCA_017477005.1 Lachnospiraceae bacterium
CGAAGCTGACGCCTACGGCGGAGTTTGAGTCCAATTATATTGCGGCGCAGATTCTCGGATTATCGGACGCTCCGATCGCGTATCCGCCGGTGCCGAATCTGGTATTTACATTGCCGCGAATCGGACAGGTCGGCGTGACTCTCGATGAAGCGAGAGCGGACGAAGAGAAATACCGCATTGTGAACGTGCCGTACGGCGTGCAAAACGACTGGGTAGACAACCATGAGACAGATGCGGATATTACCTTTGTATATGACAAGGAAGGATATCTGTGCGGAGCGGCGATTTATGGAAGCGAGGCGGGGAGCTGGCTGGATTATCTGTCGCTGATCATCGATAAGAAGATGACGGCGATGGATCTGCGGGCAACGATCATGTCGTTCCCGACGCAGACCTACATGCTCTGGTCGACGCTGCTCCCGAATTTGAAGCAGTATTAAGGAAACGCTTTAATCAGCGTTTCCTTAATACAACGGCGGTGTGTATTTCGTCAAAGCATTATATGGTAGCTCCCTCGGAGAAGGTGGCGGAAATCAAAAAAATGATTGACGCATTTCTTTCGCTAGACTTTCAGGGAATTGGCGGGGCGGGTTTTCGATAGAGGAAAAGTTTGTTCAAGAGGTTTGCAGATTGACCTGGAACAGGAGAAATATTGATTCTGTGATACCAGAAGATGTAGGCTAGGAGGAAAGAACGATGCGGAGGGAAAACGGAACGCTTGTTGTACCTGTAGAAAGGCGGATAGATGCAAAGAATGTGGATTATTTTGAGAAGAATTTGTTTGAACGTCTGAACAGATTTGACGGAGACCGAGTAGTATTTGACATGGTGAATTTGGAGTATATTTCAAGCGCCGGATTGCGGGTGCTGTTAAAATGCCGCAAGCGGATGGAAACGCCGATTGTGTTGGAACATGTTTCGGATGAGGTGTACGATATTCTTTCCATCACGGGCTTTTATGATCTGTTCGAAGTCAGACGGAAGGTTCGTGAGATTTCAAACAAAAAGGGAGAGGTGCTTGCGGAAAGTATCAATGGAAAGATTTACTCTCTAGACGATGAAAATGTGGTCAAGGTATTTCGATCCAATGTGTCCTTGGATGATATTGAGGAAGAACGGAAGCTTGCGCACAAGGCTTTGGTTTGTGGTGTTCCTACGGCGATTCCCTATGATGTGGTGCGAATTCGTCCTGCCTATGGGATTGTGTATGAGGCAATCAATATGAAGTCCATTGCCAATGCGATTACAGAAAACCCGCATTCGTTGGAGCATTATGCAGAGCGTTTCGCCGCTTTTTTGCGAGAACTTCATTCGGTTGAGGTCAGGGATGTTGGATTTCCAAGTATCAAAGACCGGTACGAGAGTTGGATCGCTATGGCATCCGGGAGACTGGATCACAAAGTTTCTTACAAAATTCAGAAATTGATTATGGAAATTCCGGATCGCAGCACGTATATTCATGGAGAAATCAACTTGAGTAATGTCATGATACATAAAGGGGAGTTGCTGCTGTTGGATACGGTGGGTTCTTCTTACGGGCATCCGATTTTTGACTTGCAGAGCCTGTATGCCGCGCTTGTCAAGATTGAGAAGGAACGGCCGATGTACTGTAGCAGCCATTTCGGGATCTCTGGAGATTTGTGCAGGAAATTCTGGGATGTTTTCCTTCAAATCTATATGTCAAACCAGAGCGATGTCGAGCGCAAGAAAATGAATATTCTGCTGGACCAGTATTATGTGTTGAAACAGGAACTCGTTTCTAAGCTGCAGGGGATGGAGGTGTAAAGGCTCCGCTGCCCCGCTTTGAAAAAGTTTTAGGGAAATTTTATGCGACCCCCTTTTTTCGGAAGGTGGGGTCGTATTTATATATGTAATCAAACACAGAACAAAAACAAGTAACAAACCCCAAAAAAGAAAAGTTTATGCGCGCGTGAGAGAGACAGGTGGAAAGGCCTGTCTTTTTCTTGTGTCCGGTTGAAAAGGTGCATGGTTTATGCTAGAATCAAAGCAGACAATCGGGGAAAGGGGTAGGGGCATTTTCTATGCTTGCAAGACTACGGATAACCATTGACACAGATAGTATAAATTATCCTAAGATGTCACCAAAAGTGACACTATATAACAAAATACAGTAGTTTATATTGAAATTATAGAAAGTATATGGTATTATAGTAACACGACATAGTGTTACTTCTCCATAAGGAGGTGCCATATATGGCCTTTATTCGTAC
>JAFUXY010000296.1 GCA_017477005.1 Lachnospiraceae bacterium
CTGTATGTCCACCTTTTGTATAATTTGCCATAATCGTTTCCTCCTTCTGTACGATTATAGCTCTTCTCCCGACAGGAAGCTACTAAAAGTGTTACCGTCTGAAAGACGGTGGTTTTGTACCATACGCTTGGAAAATAAATAACCCTTACAATCTCCGAACTCTGATGCACGATCTTGGAGACATTATTTCCTTATTACTCCTTAGAAAAGGAAAAAAGAAAAGATAGCCGACAACCCAGCACAAAATAGGAAATTTATCGCTATGGATAGATATAAAATGATGACAAAAACACCGATACCGCGTCTGATTCTGACACTGTCAGTGCCGACCATTATCAGCATGCTTGTGACGGGTATCTACAATACCGCCGACACCTTTTTTGTCGGAAAGATTTCTACACAGGCCACGGCGGCTGTCGGTCTGGTCTTTTCAGTGATGGCGATTATCCAAGCGCTCGGTTTTTTCTGCGGCCACGGCTCCGGCAATTTTCTTGGACGCAGAATAGGTGCGGGTGATATGAAAGAAGCAGAAGAGATGTCCGCCACCGGATTGACTCTTGACGTACTTTTGGGGCTTGTTATCACTGCCTTGGGGCTGATATTTGACGAAGAGATCGCGCACCTGATTGGTGCTACACCCACCACTATGGAAGATACTCTGCATTATATGCGGATTATTCTGATCGGCGTGCCCTTTATGATGTCCCAATTTGTCGTCAACAACCAGCTGCGGTTTCAAGGCAATGCCATGTACGCTATGATAGGCCTGATGTGCGGAGCGATCATCAATATTTTCCTGGATCCCATCCTGATCCTGGGGTTTGGCCTTGGCGTACGCGGCGCTGCCATTGCAACAGTGGCAGGCCAGATCACAAGTTTTTTTGTGCTGATCATTGGAAGCCAACGGGGTGAGAACATCCGCTTTCATTTTCGAAATATCCATATAAACGCTTATTATCTTCGGGAAATAATAAACGGAGGAAGCCCCTCTCTTTTCAGGCAGGGGCTCGCCGCTGTTTCCACTCTTTTGCTGAATACCTCAGCAGGAAGCTTGGGCGGCGATGCCGCCATTGCGGGTATGTCCGTAGTAACCAGAGTCATGATGCTCGTAGCCTCCGTTTTGATCGGCTTTGGCCAGGGATATCAGCCAGTCTGCTCCTTCAACTATGGTGCCGGTCTGAAATCCCGAGTCAGGGAAGGATATTTTTTCCTGGCGAAATACAGCATCCTCTTCCTAGTATTGGGAGCCGCCCTTTGCCTTGGCTTTTCTGAAAATATCATAGGATGGTTTCGTGACGACCCGGATGTCATCTCTGTCGGCAAAGAAGCACTGAAATATCAGGCTCTTGCTCTTCCGCTCATGGGCATCATCGTCCCCACGAACATGATGCTTCAATCCATCGGCAAAGGCCTGAAGGCTTCGATCACTGCTTCCGCCAGAAACGGCATTTTTTTCGTGCCGCTAATCCTTATCCTGCCGAGAGCCTTCGGCCTTTGGGGAGTGGAAATCACTCAGGCACTAGCGGATGTGTTTTCCGTGATCCTGTCTGTTCCTCTGGCCTATTCAGAACTCAAAACTATGACCAAGGATGCTTTGCCGCCGCTTTAAGAGGCAAATCATGCGTACGCATTCTCCGGCACTTTGTACCCGCTCTGTTCCATCTGGCGAGCGAATCCGGCGATGGTCATGTTGCTTTTCCTTGCGGCATAGTCAATAGCCATCCCGCCATCCTGTACGTATTCAAACAGATTTACTCGTGTGGTCTCCCTCCTCACCGTCGCATCATGCCCCGCTTGACGCAGGCCTCTATCGTTTTCCTCGCTGCCGTCTCCGTCCTGCCATACTTGCCCATCATTGCGTCAAAGACTTTGCAGTAGGCAATGTACTGGTCGAGTATGTCATCTTGATCCTTTCCGGCTGGCGGCACGAAGCCCTCATCCCCGGCGTTCTCCATCTCCTCGCCAAAGATTACCTTTACCTTGATGTCCACGCAAAGTTCTTCTGCATTAAAAACATCTTTGCTTAGCGAAAGCACGTCCGGCCTGTCGTCCTTCGTGCTGGTCGAATCTTCCGGGTGGAACCATTTGTACATCTTCCTCGGCTGCGCCAATACAGTAATCAATGACAGAGAGTCATGCATCTCAAAAACGGAATTCCATCTGTTTCATCAATGCTCTCGGATAAGCTCGTCCAGCGTCTGGGACAGCTTGTCCTGCTCCGGCAGTATCCGCATCGTTCTGCCGTTTTTCTTGTATTCCTCCTCAATGGCTTCGAGGATGTCCCGATGAGCGATAGGACGATGTTCCTTCGCGGCGCGGTAGGCTGCCGCCACCGCCGCATTCTTGATCCAGCTCCCAGTCATCTCGCCGACACTTGCGTAATAGGCGAAATCCACGTCCTCCGCCAGCGGCGCCTCCTTCGGGAACATCTTTTTCCACAAGGCTATCCGCTCATCTTCTTCCGGCCACCGAACGGGAATGAGGAATGTCATTCGCCTCTTAAATGCCTCGTCAAAATTGGTAAACACATTCGTGGCCAGAATGGACACGCCGTTGTACTCCTCCACCTTCTGCAGCAGAAAGGCGGTCTCGGCGTTGGCATGACGTTCATTTGCTCCATTGACCTCCGTACGTTTGGCAAACAGGGCATCCGCTTCATCAAAGAACAAAATGGCATTGGAGTATTTTGCCGTATCGAATATCTGTTTCAGGTTTTTCTGCGTCTCTCTGATATATTTGCTTTCAATCTGCGAAAGATCGATCCGATAGAGATCCAACCCCAGCTCCCTGGCTAGAAGCTGCGCCGTCATAGTCTTTCCGGTTCCGGGAGGCCCATAAAGCACGATGGAAACGCCGTTTCCATAGGGAAGCTTCTTCCCAAAGCCATAATCCCCGTTGACCACGCTTTTTAAGCGTACCCTGTCGATAGCCTTCTGGAGCAGCCCGGCGCTCTCCCTTGTCAGTTGAATATCCTCCCAAGTAAAGGCCAGCGTAAGCTTCGTGGCATAATCCCCGAAATTCCGGGCGCTACTGCCGCGGATCTCCCGCTCAATCAGCATCTTGCCCACCAAAAGAGCATCTCCTTCCTCGTTGACCTTCCCATGCAGCCGGGCAGCACGCAGCGTGGAAAGAATGTACCCTGGCGTCATGTTGTATTTGGACACAAAGTCACTTAAAAGCACATCCTCGTCATATAGGATACCCAGGTTTTCCGCAAACAATGTCCAGAACCGCTTCTGTGCTGCCATTCCCGGGAAGGGCACCTCTATGATATAAACCGATACATCCTTTGGAAATACTTTCTCCGGGAAGCTTTCCCCTCCCATCAGCAGTATCCTCATCTCGCTGCACAAAAGGGAAACGACCCTGAGCATGGCTTCTTGTCCTTCCCTCTCTGAGGGAAAGTCTTTCAGATAAAGAAATTCTCCCCGAAAGAAGCATCTGCGAATCATTTCGTCAGCATATTTCTGAATTTGATCCTGCGAATACGCCAGCAAGCGATCAACAGACACCAAGAGCATATCCGCCCCCACTGTCGCCGAAAGCTGTTCCGCCAAAAAAGTTCTTCCGCTGCCCTTTTCTCCCTTCAGATAAATGACACCGGATTCATCAAAACCGGTCAGCCCAGCGTAAGTCTCCAACAACTCATCCACAAGATTTTCATGGCAGATAAAGGCTTTCTCCTCCCGGCAGTTCCGTTCCTCAGCACAGGAGCCAAGGTTTCCGAGCCCCACTCTTTCGTCCAAGGCAAAATAATATGCCTCCCGGTTCACCCGAAGCGGCCTCGACAAATTGGAAAGTCCCTCCGGTATCCTGACCGTTTCCAAAAGCAGCCTGTTTAGGAAGCTTCCTTCGTCCATCAATATGGAAAATGATTTTTCCTCGTCTATCAGAAACAAGCTGCAAACATCGAAAACCAGCCCGACGGTGGGCATGACGATTCCCTCGCCCTGCTCCTGCAGCACGCCGAACACCCGCTCGTATTTGCGATTCCTCTGAACACAAAAAGCCATCAGAAAAGCCATCCATTCTATGGGGGAAAGCATCTCCATTGCCAATAACCTTCCGAGAGGAAGTATCTCTCCATCCTCCGCAGGTTTTCCGCTTTTTTCCAAAAGCCGGTTAAAAACCATCCTGAGCCTTGCCCATTCAGAAAACCGCTCCTTTTCCCTCGGTTCGAGCGCCATGGCAAGTTCTGCGTCATTCAAGAGGGAACCGATACGGTCCAAGGACTGAGGAGGATTGGCTTCCTTCTGCATCAGCATGATCGCACACAGCAGATCAACAAACCGGCTCCAATCCCTCCATTCCTCGTCCTTGTTTTCAAAGGGGACATCATCTATTTCCCCAAAGTATCGCAGGATCAATCCCTCGAAGTCGATCTCCTCTTCCGCATCCTCTTCTCGATCCTCTTTTTCCCCGGCTTCCCGCTCTTTTTCCTGAGCCATCATCCGGTTTGAAATCTCAGCCTCCGCATTCACTACCGCAGCCATGCCGTTCCTCCCTTACTTCTTCCCTTTTTTCAATTTCTTTGCTGCCTTTGCTCTTTCCTTTGCCAGCTTTTCCTTGTCAATGTGAAGCTCCATCTCTTCTGCAATAGCCCTCAATGTGTCGGCGTCTATGCTTTTCTGTATGTAGTCCACCAGCAATTCATAATTCTTGATCAGCTCCTTTTTTTGTTTGGAAGTACTAAAGGGCAACTGTATCAATCCCTTCAAAATCAACTCCAGCCCCGGATTCTGGCAGGCCGCCCTTACCATAAACAACACCGCCAGCCTTGCCTCGCACTTGGCGGCAGCCTTCCCTGCCGTTTTCTGGAGGAGCGCCGAAAGCTTCTTTCTAAATCCCATATAGACTTCGATTCCCTTGTCCGAACCAAACACATTATTGATTGCTTTGCTGAGTTGAACGGAACTCTTTGTGCTAAAGGTCTTTTTCTTGCCCTCCGACATACCAGGGATATCCGTTTTTTCTTTCTTTTTGCTTGTTGTTATTATTTCTGAATCGGATTCGGACTCTGAAAAGCTTGTATTGTTGCTTTCGGGAACTTTAATCAGAGGCTCGAGCTTATCCTCCTTGTCGTCCCGTATTTTGATGATGCTGTCCGAGCTATCGTCAAGAAGATTTTTCTTCTTGATCGTCAGATCGATTACGCTGCCATCATCGTCAATAATCAGATCCTTATTGGCGATCTGTTTTTTAGACGAACCAATCGCATTAGGCCCCTTGGCTCTCTTTGACAATTCCCTCGGATTCAAGATGGTTCCCTTGTCGTCCTTGCTTTCATAGAGTACCCAGTCATGATCCCTCTTTTTCTGCTGGTTCTTTTCGATTTTTCTCGCTGTGTCTGTTTTCTTCCTGCCGGTCTCGACCACCATATCCGGATCAGGAGCTTCGAGGATCGGCAAGAGTTTTTTGCCCGCAGATTTGCCTTCATCGATGCTCTTGGAATCCTCATCGCCCAAAATATCTATTATGCTGCTATTAGAATCCTTCTTCAGAATGTCCAGCTCGTCATCAATGAGCTTTATTTCGTGATCCTCTTCCACATTTTGGATCAGATTATTTACCTTCTTTTTCCCTTCCTCCTCTTTTTTCTTTTGCTGAGGTGCCAGCTTGATCAGGTTTTGAGGAGCTATCTGACCACTCGAAGGTTCTTTGTCCTTTGGCTTGTCGGAAACGCCATAATCCTTCATGGTGTTCTTCATCCCCTCCAAATAGTCCGCGGCCTCCTTTCCTTCCTGTTCTATCTCTGTGAGGCGCTGTTTGCGGCGGTTCAGAAGCTCCGCCATCTTCGCGATTCTCTTTGCGACCCGCTGCTTTTTATTCTTTAGCTTTTGCGCCCATGGAGAATTTCCCATCTCTTCAAAGTCCGCGGCCAAAAACCGATCCATCTCCCAGTTGTCTTCCATTTCAGTATTATTGAA
>JAFUXY010000297.1 GCA_017477005.1 Lachnospiraceae bacterium
CGCCGACAAAGAGCAGGATGGAGCCGGACTGGCGATGGTTCAGGCTCATCACCGCCAACTGCTCGATGATCCGCCGCTTGATTTTTTTGAGGCCGAAATGATCCTCGTCCAAAATCTTTTCCGCCTCGGTCAGCGAGGGGAAGGTCACGTCTTCCTTTTTCCAGGAAAGCGAGGTCAAAAAGTCGAGGTAATCATAGAGCATGCCGTACTCGTGCGAATTGGAACCCTCCTGCTTGAGCCGGTTCAAAACTTTGGTGGCCTCCTCCCGGGCCTCGTCATTCATCATCGAATCCTCGATTGCCAGTTCCATTTTCCGCAGGTCGGAGACGTTCTCCGGGTGCATTTCATCGAGCTCTTTCTGCAGATATTCCATCTGCTTCTTGATCGCCTGTTCCTTGTAAATATTCTGATAATCCGCTTTCTGTGCGTTTTCCGCGTCGTTTGTCACCTTAGCAATCTCTATGTATTGGTAGATCGCCTTCTCCATCAGCTCGATACGCTTCTTTTTGCTGTCCACAGCCAGAATATCATAACGCTCTTCGTGCGAAATAGACATCCAAAACGAAAAGGCGCATGCTACATCGGCGATGGAATGCCACTGCGAGAGGTAGGCTTCGGCCATGCTCGCCCATTCGAAATGGGACGAAAACTCTTCAAGCGCTTGTTTCATGGTAATAAACCGCGCCTGCTCGTCAGCCGGATCGATATCCTCGATATCCTGCATCCGCGACATCACGAGCTCGATGCTGTGATCCATATTGACATGAACCTCGTCGATGTGGACGCGGCTGCCGGTTCGGATTGCGAGGAAGCCATTGGGATTGACCTCCGTAATCACGCCGGAAAGGCCGATCGGATAGAAGCTATCATCGGAGAGGGCCAGGCGGTTTTGGTTTTCCTTGGTCACTACGAAGACGACCTTCTCGTTTTCCTTGGCCGGTTTCCCGGTCAGCGTGCGATAGCGGCTGGTCTGGAAATAGGTCGTCGCATCCGGCGCAACCAGCATATGATAAATCGGTATAACGGTCATAATGTCCCTCCTTTTCTCTAATCTTCTTTTAAGAATGAATAATAATCGGATTTCCTAAAAGGTTTGTGGTTCAAGCGTTTCCTTTGTTCCACTCAATTATTAGCACTCTGTACAGTTGAGTGCTAATATCTTACCACGGTGACGGTTTTTTGTCAAGCGACTTCTCAATCTCAGATTGGCGCTTGACGAGGCCTACATGGAATGTTAGTATAGAAAGATGTAGCGTGCTACACCATTGTTTTGATTTTTGGGAATATGAAGAAACTAGAAAATGGAATTTGAGATGGAGCGGATAGAGACGGATACACAGAGTTTGGTGCTTGACGATATTGGCGGTTTGTTGAAGCTGATTAGCGATACGCTGAAGTCTTATGCGGATGAGGCGTTGACAGATTCCGGGCTTACTTATTCGCAGGCGAGGGCGATGATGTTTCTGATGGCGCGGGGCGGCACAGCGTTTCGCACGGAGCTTGAAGAATATTTGTGCATTTCCCGCCCGACGGCGATCGGGATTGTGTCCCGGCTAGAGAAGAAAGGCTATGTCAAAAGCTATACGGGCAAGGATCACCGGGGCAGGACGATCGTGCAGGTCACAGAATGGGTAAAGGAGAAGATGCCAGAAATGACCCGCCAGAGAGAAGCGTTCGAAGAAATATTGATGAATGGATTTTCTATAGAAGAAACAAAAAAATTAAAGATATACTTAAAAAAACTGTATAAAAATATAAATGAGATTAAGGAAAATCCATTTATTAATATAGCAAGAAACGAATAAAAAAATCAGATTCAATTTTTAGAAGGGAAGGTTGATTTATGAGGAGAAGATATTTGGTGGCGGCTTCCGGTCTGTTGATATGCTCGTTGCTGGCAGAGGGCTGCGCAGGGAGGAAGCCCGAGATGGAGGGGGAGCCTGAGTCGGAGGCACTGTCCGTCAATGTCCAGATGGCGAAAAAGGAGGAGCTGGTGATCGCAGAGACTTATGTGGGGACGGTCTCTGCTGCCGAAGAGGTGACAGTGTATCCGACCGCCTCGGGCGAAGTACTGGCGGTAGATGTCCACGTTGGAGATATGGTTTCAAGCGGGCAGCAGCTTTTCAAGATCGATGACGAATCGGCGATGCTGAGTTTGCGCAGCGCCCAGGCGGGTCTCGCAAGTGCCCAGGCATCGGCGGATCAGGCTTTGGGCGGCAATGAAATCCTCAAAGAAGCACAGGAGCAGCAGAATATCGATACGTTGGCCCGCGCAGCAGAGACGAGCAGCCGAAATCTGGCTGATGCGCAGGAAAACGTGGATCGCGGCAAGCGAAGCCTCGAAGATGCCAAGGAAGATCAGACCGACGCCAAGGACGATTGGGATGACGCAAAGGACAAGTACAACACCGCCAAGAGCTATCAAGACGATTGGGAGGATCTGCGGGATAGCGAGGAAGCGTTCGCAGGAAAGTCTCTTTCGGAGGCAGTGGCTATGACGGCTTCGACAACCACAGAGACGACAGATCCTACAACGGGTGTGACGACGGTGACGACGACCAGTGGCCCGAGTGAGGAAAATCTGGAGGAGGCGAAGGATCTGCTGGCGGATATTCAGGATGATGAGTTGACGGCATCAGATATTACCGCAAGCGGCGTGGCGGCGTTGAAAACGGCGAGGGACAACGCCAAAAC
>JAFUXY010000298.1 GCA_017477005.1 Lachnospiraceae bacterium
CATCGGGCGGTATTACGATCAGTGGCGGCACCGTCAACATCGACACAACGGGCGCGGGATTCAAAGCAAACGGCGTATTCGACACAGAGCATTATACGGCCACTTCTTCGGGAGTCTATATCATTGGCAGCCCGGACGATGCTATCCATTCCGACAATTCACTCTCCATTACAGGAGGAAACCTTTCGATCGCTGCGTCTGCCGATGCGCTGACTGCGGCAAAGGATTTGTTGATTACCGGTATGCCTTCTATCAGTGTCAAGAGCTGCTATGAAGGAATCGAAGGGGGACATATTGAAATCGGGGAAAGCGGTTCCGCAGTGGGCCCGACGATCGTGATTTGCTCCCATGATGATGGTATCAATGCCTCTTCTCATACAGTGAGCTATGCCTATGACGATGAAACGGAACGGACATATTTGAAAAAATCTGTCCTACGAGGTCGAAATACCTGTTCCATATTTAGCGGCAGTGTAGAGATCGATATCAACAGCACCGAAGTGCAAAACGTGAAATTGGCTGACAGTTCTATTGATTACGCAGCTTCCGGCAATGGGATCCATTGCGATGGGAGCCTCGATATTGAAGGCGGAACGGTTTTCATCTATGGTCAATCTGCGGGAGAGAACAGCCCGATTGATGCTGACGGTGGCTTCAGGCTCGGCAAAAATGGCAGAGTGTTGGCTGCAGGTTGCGATTTGAATAATCAGACAACTCCGTCCACCGGAAGCGGCGCCTTTCTTGCTTATACTGGTTCTGAAGCATCTGTGGTAGCTATGACTGCTCCGACTCCGTCTGCGAAATCCGGCGAAGAATCTTCGCAGAGCGGGGGGCAGATCAGCAAAAACAGCTTTGGTTCGACCAATGGTCAAGATCAAGATTTGGAAGAAACGGAAGATTCCCCCATAGCCACCAGTATTCCGGCTGGGACATACTTCAAAGTAGCAGACGGAGCCGAAAACACTCTGATCTCGAAGCAGTTGCCCCATGAAAGTACCTATGTATTTTATGCTTCACCAAAGTTGGTGAAAGATTCAACCTACTTTATTTCTACCTCGGAGAAAACCGAAGTAGTGGAGGCCATTGACGAAGAGATTTCTATTCCTTCCATTGCAAATGCAAAGGTTTCCGGTGTGCCAAAGAAGGAAGCGTACACTGGAGAGGAGATTGAGCCGTCCGTGGTCGTGCAGCTCGATTCAAAAACTCTGAAAGAAGATACGGACTATACGGTCACATACAAGGACAATGTCGAGATAGGAGATGCGACCGTTTACATTACTGGAATCGATCGTTTTAGTGGTCGCATCACCAAAACGTTTCCTATTGTTGAATCAAAGAACAACGATGCGGATATCGACAGTGAGGAAGACGAAGACAGCAGCAGCGATAGCGATGACGAAAGTACGGACGAAGAAAGCTCCGATAAAAGCAGCGGAGAAAAGTCGATTTCAAGCGCGACCATTTCCGGCGTGCCGGTAGAGGCTACTTTTGCTGGGAAAGCGATTACACCGAAAATTACCGTGGCCTATGGCTCGAAAAAACTGACACAAGATACACATTATACTGTTTCCTACAAGAGCAATACCAATGTAGGAACCGCTACCATCGAGATTTCCGGAAAAGAATCAGGGGGATACACTGGTTCTGTTTCGAAAACTTTCTCGATTGTACCCAAGGAAGTGACACCTACCGTGACTCTTTCGCAAAAGGCGTTTGTCTACGATGGATCCGTGAAGCAACCTTCTTTGTCGGTTGAAGTCAACTCTACAAAAATAACGACATCCGCAGACAAACCAGCCTATTATACGGCTACCTATGCAAAGGGGTGCAAGAAAGCGGGTGTTTATACAGTAAAAGTATCCTTGAAGGGAAATTTCAGCGGAAGCCAAACAGTCTCCTTTGTGATCAAACCCAAGGCAACGGCCTTGTCTACGGTATCTGCTGGCACAGCGGCTTTTACAGCAGAGTGGGACAGCCAGAAGGAGCAAACCAGCGGTTATGAGCTCCAATATTCTCTGGATCGCGGGTTTGGTACAGCGGAGACAATTCAGATTCAAGATCCTTCCGCAGTGAGACAAGAGGTTCCTGAATTGGAAAGCGAAAAAACGTATTTTGTCCGGATTCGCTGTTTCAAAAATACGGATCAAGGAACCTGTTATAGCGATTGGAGCGACATCGCCGCAGTCAGAACAAATTAGATTGGTAAAATCCGTTGCTATTTGTGGCTTGAGAATAAAAATGACCCTGAAAACGCTGACGGATTCCAAGAACGATTGCATATATCACTTGACAATACAAGATAGGTTTTGATATACTTCATTAGTATGCGTGAAAGACGCATGGGAGTACGCGCGGCGAGGTCTTGTAAGCGAATCCAAGCGGGTTTGCGCCAAAGCCGGCGAAAATAGAGGAGGATAGTATGTACGCAATTATTGCAACAGGCGGCAAGCAGTACAAGGTGGCCGAGGGTGATCTTGTTTGGGTCGAGAAGCTGCCGGGAGAAGTTGGCGATTCTGTGACGTTTGACCAGGTGCTTGTGGTGAGCGGAGACGACTTCAAGGTAGGTGAGCCTATGATCGCAGGAGCATCCGTAGAAGCTACCATTGAAGCGCAGAAACGGGACAAGAAAGTGATTGTTTATCGCTACAAGCCCAAAAAAGGATACCACAAGAAGAATGGCCATAGACAAAGCTACACCAGCGTCAAGATTACAAAGATCAACGCTTAGTTTTTCGCTATGATCTCCATTACCATTTCAAAAACGCAGGGGGTGTACCGGCAGTTGTCCTGCAGCGGACATGCGATGTACGACAAAAAAGGGCGGGACATTGTCTGTGCGGCGGCGAGTGTGTTGGTGATCAATACGCTCAACGCTATTGAAAAGCTGACCGATACGAAGGTAGTGGCTTCCTCTGATGCAACAAACGGAAATATTTTAGCGGTTTTTTCCGAGCCATTGGACGGCGGAGCCAGACTTTTGCTTGATGCTATGGTGATGGGGCTGGAAGAAATTAAACGACAATACGGAAAACGATACATCAGCTTTCAAGTCAGGGAGGTAGAATCATGTTGAAATTAGATCTTCAATTTTTCGCACATAAAAAAGGAATGGGTTCCACCAAGAATGGACGCGATTCCAAATCCAAGCGGTTGGGTGCCAAAAGAGCAGACGGGCAGTTTATTACTGCGGGCAGTGTGATCTATCGTCAGAGAGGCACGAAGATTCATCCGGGAATCAATGTTGGCCGTGGCGGAGACGATACTTTGTTTGCCAAGGAAGACGGTATCCTGCGTTTCGAGCACAAAGGGCGCGACAGAAAGCAGGCCTCGGTCTATCCTGTAGCGGCTGCAGAATAAGAATCTTTTGATCAAGGAAGTGCTTGGATCAGTATTTCCAGAGGATAATGAAACCCGGTTTTTCGTATCGTTAGGAGCCCGAATCAATTTTGGGGAGGTTCCTTTGTATTGATGCCTGAAGCCGGGTTTTTCTTAAAGAAACAGAGGTTTTTATGTTTGCGGATCAAGCAAAAATTATCATTCGCTCTGGGAAGGGCGGAAATGGACATGTCAGCTTCCGCAGGGAAAAATATGTTCCCAATGGAGGGCCGGATGGAGGCGATGGCGGCAAGGGCGGCGACATTATCTTTGAAGTTGATTCGAGAGTCAATCACCTTTCCGATTTCAGACATCGGCGAAAATTCGCTGCACAGTCCGGCGAAGAGGGTGGCAAAAGCCGACGCCATGGGAAAAGCGGCGAAGATCTGGTGCTAAAGGTACCGGCAGGGACGATTATCCGGGATGCCGAGCAGGGTCGCGTGATAGCGGATCTTTCAGGGGACAACACCAGAGTCGTCGTGTTGAAAGGGGGCCGCGGGGGGCTGGGCAATCAGCATTTTGCAACCAGTCGCATGCAGGCTCCGCGATATGCACAGCCTGGCGGGGAAGCGGTTGAAATCGAGGTTCTGCTGGAGCTTAAGACTTTGGCGGATGTGGGTTTGATTGGCTTTCCGAATGTGGGAAAATCTACGCTTTTGTCCCGGTTGACAAACGCGAGGCCCAAGGTGGCGAATTACCATTTTACCACCTTGAATCCTGTATTGGGCGTTGTCGATCTTCCAGATGGCGAAGGCTTTGTGGTGGCGGATATCCCTGGACTCATCGAGGGAGCGGCTGAGGGCGCAGGACTCGGACATGATTTTTTGCGACATATTGAACGCACCAAAGTCCTTGTCCATCTGGTGGACGGCGCTTCTACGGAGGGACGCGATCCCATCGAGGATATCCAAGCGATTGACGCAGAGCTTGCTTCTTTTTCAAAGACACTATTAGACAAACCCCAGATTTTGGTATGCAACAAGTTGGATGCTCTGGCTGACCAAGGCAGCGAAATACTGGAAACGGTTCGCCAGGCCTTTCCGGAACGAAAGGTGTTTGGCATTTCTGCTGTGAGCGGTCAGGGAGTCGAAGAACTTCTGTATGAAATCGCCGAAATGGTGAAGAGTCAGGATTCTGGGATTATTACTTTTGACGCAGAATTTGATCCTATGGAAGAGGCCGTGATCCAGGAGTCGTTAGTCAATGTAGAAAAAGCCGGGGAGGGAACCTTCCTCGTCTACGGACCCAAAATCGACAAAATGCTTGGATATACCAATCTGGAATCTGAGAAAGGTTATGCTTTCTTCCAAAAATACTTAAAAGAACAGGGAATCGAACGTCAACTCATCGATCTGGGCATTCAGGACGGCGATACTGTGCAAATCTATGAGATGGCGTTTGAATATTACGCATAGAGGTGAAACAAGATGACCAACAAACAACGCGCTTTTTTGTCTTCTTTGGCTTCCAAAGAACCGGCCATCCTTTCCATCGGAAAGGCGGATCTGACGCCGGAAATTGTCGAAGCCTGCAGCGAGGCCTTAGCAAAGCGGGAATTGATTAAAATATCTGTATTAAAGAATTGCTTTTCGGATCCAAATGAAATTGCCGATACCTTGGCCGGTCGCACCCGTTCTCAAGTCGTTCGTGTGATTGGAAAAAAGATAATCCTGTACAAACCGGCGGAAAAGCCCGTGATCGAGCTGCCGCCTGATAAGAAGAAAAATCGCTGAAAATTATGGCAAAAATTGGAATTTTTGGAGGAACCTTCAGCCCCATACACAATGGGCATTTGTATATCGCAAGGACAGCAAGGGAAGAGCTTGATCTGGATGAAGTCTGGTGGATTGTCGCGGGGGATCCCCCACACAAGAATGCAGAGGTAATCAGCCGTGTTCCGCGGTTTGCTATGTGTCAATTGTCGCTGGCTCACGAACCCGGTCAAGTGCCGAAGGACTTTGAAATGTTTCGGTCCAAGCCTTGTTATACCTATGAGCTTCTCGAATGGATGAAGGAACAATTCTCGGAGCATGACTATTATTTTATCATGGGAGAGGATTCTTTGAATCTATTTGAGCAGTGGGTGCATCCGAAACGGATCGCCCGGGTCGTGTCGTTGGTCGTAGCCATTCGCGGAAAGAAATCGCACTTGGAAGAGCTGCAGAAAACGGCGTAACGAGTTCAAAATAAATTCCACACCAAGGTGCATCTGCTGCATACAAAAGAGGTACCCATTTCATCCACCGATCTTCGCAAACGGATTGCGAACCAAAAATCCATTTCAGGGATGGTGCCACCGGAGGCGGAAGAGTACATTACCTCTCATGAGCTGTATCAAAAGCTGTCGGAAACGTCAATCAATCTCCCCAAGCTGATGGAGAAGTTGGAAAGCAAATTGAAGCCCGGCCGTTATCGCCATACGATCGGAGTCATGGAGACGGCTGCCAATCTGGCGCTGCGGTATTGTATGCCAATGGAGAAGCTGCGGATTGCAGGACTTCTTCATGACTGCGCCAAATGTTTTGACAACAAGGAACTGTTGGCACGGTGCAAAAAATATAATTTGCCGGTTTCTAAAGCAGAGAAACGTTCTCCGCATCTGCTTCATGCCAAGGTGGGAGCGTATCTTGCGGAACACGAATACGGTATTTCGGATCCTGCCATTTTGCAGGCGATCCGTTTACACACGACCGGCGCGCCGGATATGAGCCTGACGGAGCAGATCGTGTTTGTGGCGGATTATATTGAGCCCAATCGAAACCGGGCAAAACGGCTTGACGAGATTCGCCATATGGTCTATATGGATTTGGATATGGGCACGCTGATGATTTTGGAGGATACGATTGCGTATTTGAAGGAAAAGGGCGATCCGCTCGATGAAACGACGGAGGAAACGTACCATTTTTATAAGGCGAAGGTCGAGCAGGCCATCTCTGACAGGGTGCAATAGGAACACTCTTAGGAGCTGTAAACAAATTAACTGAGCAGGTTGTGCAGAATTCTTCTTCGAGGTTGTAGGTCAAGATGAGGGCACATAGCGGGCTATGTAACCGAATCTTGAGCTGCAAGATCGGAGAAGAAGGCAAGCAAGATGCTCAGATTAATTGTTTACAGATCCTTATCAACGAAAGGGAATGAAAGACTATGGATCAAGAAAAAACCAGGGAACTGGTGAAAAAAATATATGAAGCATTGGATCAGAAAAAGGGGCAGGATATCCGCATTATTGATATCCGGGACATCACGGTGGTGGCGGATTATTTTGTGATCGCATCCGCCAAAAATCCGCCGCAGATGTTGGCTCTGCAGGACGCCGTGGATGAGATCATGTTCAAAAACGGCATTCAATCGAGGCAGATTGAAGGAAACAAAAATTCGACTTGGATTCTGATGGACTATGAGGATATCATCGTGCATATTTTTCTGTCTGAAGATCGCCTGTTCTATGATCTGGAGCGAATCTGGCAAGACGGCGTGCCGGTGTCTCCGGAGGAGTTTTAGGTAGGCTAAAGAAGCTTCGCAGTGAACGGCGGGGTAGTCTAAGTATTTTATCTATGAAAGAATCGGCATAGTTGGAATACTATTTCCGGCTATGCCGTTTTGTTTTGGGTAGGTGTTTTGCCTGTGGAAACGAAAAGTAGGCAAAAGTGTCACCAGTGGTGACACTTTTTCAAAAATGAGGAAAATGTACATATGAACGAGATCGATAAAAGTTTTGAACAGGTAACGTCAATCATAGAAAATGCCCGGAATAATGCCTATCGCAAGGTAAATGAAGAATTAATCCTTATGTATCAAAGTGTAGGTCGGTTTCTTTCAGAGCAGTCGAAAGAGGCATCCTATGGAGATGGATACATAGACTCTCTGTCTTCTTATATTCAGGAACATTTCCCAGGAATCAAAGGTTTCAATCGCAGAGGTCTTTATAGGATGAAGCAGTTCTTTGAGCTATACGACGGAAATGAAAAAGTGTCACCACTGGTGACACAATTGAGCTGGACGAATCATCTCCTAATCATGTCCAGCTGTAAATCTGATGAAGAGCGTGAATTCTATATGCGGCTTGCTATAAAAGAGCGTTACAGCAAGCGTGAACTGGAGCGTCAGATGGACAGTGGATATTATGAGCGATATATGCTTTCCAAAGAAAAACCACTCCCAGAGAAGATAAAGTCTGAACTGAATCCGTTCCTGGACTCCTATGTAATTGAGTTTCTTGATCTGCCACCGAAATTCAAGGAAAAATACCTGAAAATAGAACCAAAAGGAACCATTTATCTCGAAAATGATGCTTGGAAAGAGCGATTCCTTGTTTATATGAAAATGGCGAATGCTGCTGTACCGGTCAAGATTTTGAAGGATAATAATGATTATTTCATCTGGGGCTTCCATTTCTTTAACCAGGACGAACGTATGAAGGAATTCACCATGGATTTTGGCTCGCTGTTAGGCGGCAGAGACACATCCATAAAGGCAATCACGGCATATGCCGAGAACCTTGGTCAGATGCTTAAGAAAAAACAAGAACAAGATGAAAGTCAGTCAGAATAAAGAAAATAGCCGATGGGGTAACAATTTGATTCTCCATCGGCTTTGTTTTTATACATTGACTGTTTCTTTTTCAGTAGGAATAATTTTCTTTCAATCTAAAAAAATCGAAACACGCCAAACACTTTCCCCAAAATCTGGCAGTCTGTGTCGGACAGGAGGATGGGTTCCATGGTGTCGTTTTCGGGCTGCAGCCGTATGTATCCATTTTCTTTGTAAAAGGTCTTGACCGTGGCGGAGTCGTCCACCAACGCCACCACTATATCTCCATTTCGAGCGGTCTTCTGCTGTTCAACAATAATAATATCCCCATCCAGAATCCCAGCATTGATCATGGACTCGCCTTTCACCTTCAGCATGAACGACTGCTGATTGGGCATGTACTCCGAAGGGATAGGGAAGTACTGGTCGATATTTTGCACCGCTAAAAGTGGTTGTCCGGCCGCCACCGTACCCACCAACGGAACATTGACTACCTCTCTGCGGGATACATTGAAGCTGTCGTCTATGATCTCGATCGCGCGGGGCTTGGTCGGATCCCGACGAATGTATCCGGCTTTCTCGAGCTTTTCCAAATGTGAAAAAACAGAAGAAGTGGACTTCAGATGCACCTCTTCACACATTTCACGAACCGAGGGCGGATAGCCTTTGTTCATAATTTCATTTTTTATAAATTCTAATATATCCCGCTGCTTTGCGGATATCTTGCCATATTCCATATCGGCCTCCCTCTGTTGAAATAACATTTAGTTAAGGAAGCGCTGATTTAATCGTATTTCCTCAAAAACCATGCACACAAATCGCATAGGAATGCCCCTGCGGGACTAGCTTCGCGTCGCATTCGCGCTGCGATTTGGTGCAAAGGAAACGCTTTAATCAGCGTTTCTTTAAATTGTAACATAAGTCAACTTGATATGCAAACATATTTTCGCAAATATTTGTTCGATTATATTGACAAACATCTGTTCGGGTGCTATAATTCGAAACTAGAACAGATGTTCCCAAACATGTTTTCGAAGGAGGAAAGCCATGATGAATTTATTCCGAAAAAGGGGGAAGCAGATTGTCTCCAAAATATCCGCCATTTTATTTTGTATGCTGTTTCTCCCCGGCATCATGGTCTATGCCTGGGTAGTCAACGAACATTGTGATTTGACAGATTCCGGGATCAAGTATTATACTTCTGTGGAAATTTGCGAGGGAGACAGTCTTTGGAGCCTGTGCAACCGATATATTTCGGATGAGTATCATAGTGAGTCAGAGTATATCCAGGAAGTGAAAGCTTTGAATCACCTATCTGGAGATTGTATCCATATTGGCTCCTATTTGGTGATGCCGTATTATAGCCAGGATATCAAGGAGCTTCCTAAATTGTAGGGAATTAAATGATGTTTTGTTCCGATTCATCATAGCCAAAATATCGCTTTGGGATGTGTGAATGTATGTAGGGCAAGATGAACCAGATATCAGTAGTGAACTATTGTCGCCTGTATAGTTGAAGCATGGTTGGTGAGAAAATCGATGGCTGAGATGGATAGCCGAAGTTTTGCATATATTTTAGAATGTCGGGATGGATCTTATTATTGTGGATGGACCAACGACCTCGCACGCCGCTTGAAAGCGCATCGATCCGGCAAGGGTGGGAAGTTTACCCGTAGTCGTCTGCCTGTGTCGCTAGTGTACTACGAAGCATTTCCCACCAAAAGAGAAGCAATGAGCCGGGACTGGCATCTGAAGCAGCTTTCCCGTGCCCAGAAAAGGGATCTGGTATTGGGGTATAAAGAATACCATGGGTATTTGGAAAGCGATTCATTGGCTGTTTTCTGATTCAGGCGTGTATTCTACCACACAGTTTTTGCCTTTTTCCTTTGCGGTATACAAAGCCTTATCCGCCAGCTCTACAAGTCCGTCAATGTCCACAGAGTCCTTGATTTCTCCGATATTGACATAGCCAACGCTGATGGATACTTGGAACGAGTCCTCAAGTTTTTGCTGATGTATCTCCCTGTTGATCCTCCAGAGAATATCTCCGGCAGTTTTGTGATCCTCCCGGATGACTCCGACAAATTCGTCGCCTCCCCAGCGGCAGGCATAGCCAACACCTTTCATATTCTCGACAAGCAGTTCGGAGAGCATTTTCAAAGCCGCATCTCCGGCTGTATGACCGTAGTTGTCGTTGATCTCTTTGAAATAGTCCACATCCATGATGAAAAGGCATACATTTGACTCTTCTCGCCAATATATATTTTGGATGTACCATGTGCGGAATGAATTTCTGCCGGAAAGTCCGGTCAGTGCATCCTTGGAGGCCTGACGCATTTCCTGCCAGATCTGTATCCGGCTTTCGAGAATGGCGCATACAAGCATGATATCCGTCCCATCTTCTTCAAGCGGAATCACCATTTCGTCTCCGTCCCAAATTTCAACCGTCTCCCCCGGTTCCAATATTTTGCGGCGGAAAACAGTACTGTTGGTCGTTTCCCCAGCGGTAAACGTGACACTGGTACCATTTGTTTCAAAAACACCATGGTGCCGGGAAACATATTTATTGATGATCGGAATATCCGGCACCCAAGAAGAGGATGGTCTGCCGATCGTTTGCTTGCCGGACAAAACAAATTCCATAATTTCGTGCTCACACACCACGAACAACCTGGGATCCAACCTTTGAGGCTTCGGTTTTCCCAGATAATCCTCCGGCTTTTGAAAAATGGTAGCTGTCAATTGATTGTCCATTTTCTGATTGCCTGACGGCGGCTTTATCGCCGCTGTCTCATCCTTTCTACATAGATAGATTTTGTTCCTATGACTAAAGAATCATATCACTTTTGACAATTTGAATCAATACATAATCTGAAATCAAGCATCTATGAAAAAGAGAGGTGCTGAAAGCACCTCCCTGAAAGACTTTCTATTGGGGATATATAGCGGACGCAGAACCGTGCAACTGAATCAAATACTGGCAATGCGTTTCTTTTCCTGCTGTTTTCTCCGAAAACCATCCTGTCGGAGAGGACGAATGCGATTGTATACTGCAACAACCTCTTCATTCTCCTTGTTTTTTTCGATTTCGATCCTTGCCAATTCCGCATCGGTCCACTTAAACGCACCCTCCATCGTTTTGGGGTCTCTATTGATAAAACGTCTGAAAGTAGCCATGCCATCACCTCCCTTTGTCATGCAATTCCGTCTGCAGTGTGCAGTGATTCCCTTCCTTGGTTTGCATAGGCTTTTGATCATTTTGTTTACAAAGTATTTATCGACAGCAACGACCTTTTCCTTTAGGAAAGATTGTCAGCGCAAATGGACTGGCGATGAAAAATCCCGTTATTTCCTCATTTTTCTGCTCAAGCTCTATTTGATTAAGCGGTTTCAGCCGATATAAATAATAAACGAACTAAAATCAGCATCATAAGAAAACCTGCACACAACATTAAGGAAACGCTGATTAAAGCGTTTCCTTTGCGCCAAATCGCAGCACGAATGCGACGCGAAGCTAGTCCCGCAGGGGCATTCTTATGCGATTTGTGTGCATGGATTTTGAGGAAATATGATTAAATCAGTGCTTCCTTAATTCGTTTCTATTCGTATATTCGTATTCCCACAAACTCGTTTTCATCAGCATTTTCACAGTAGGATATGGGACTCAAGCAATTGATAATTTGCCTGAAATGTTGCAAAATAGCAAAAAGGATTATTTTCAAGGACAACCAATCAGATTGAGGGTTTTGTTATGAAAAAGAAGAATAGACATAAAAAAATAATCCGACGAATATCAAGTTTTTTCCTAGCGTTCATTTTGGCCTTCACCTTTTGTACGGCACCAGCCGGAATTGTGAAAGCAACAAACGATAATATGGCTTCCGTGGTGCGTTTCGCAAAGGGAGAAGGGGAGGTCAAGGTATCCGATGCAGGAGGAGAGCTTCCGAAAATCGAGAATATGCGTCTCTTCAACGGCAATAGCGTGGCTACGGCTCAAAAGAGTTATGCCTGGTTGAATCTCGACGATTCAAAAGCGATCAAGCTCGACGCGGTCAGCGAAGCCGAGGTACGGAAAACAGGCAAAGATCTGGAGGTTCTTTCGACGGCGGGCAATCTGTTTTTCAACGTGACCGAGCCCTTGAAATCCAACGAAAGTATGCATATCCGCACTTCCACTATGGTGATGGGGATCCGGGGTACTTGCGGCTGGGTCAAATATTTGGATGGCTCAAATACGGATGTCTATATCCTCGAGGGGCATGTGGAATGCTTGGTTATCAACCCCAAAACTGGCAAACAAAAAAGCGTATCTCTGAATTCGGGAGAACACGCTATTTTTTCCGTGTACAAAACAGGGCAGGAAGGAGAAAAATCCTGCAATATTGAGAAACACAAATTCCAGGCCGAGAATGTAGAGGGCTTTGTTTTGACTGAGCTCGCGACCGATGCCGCAAAGACGGAGGAAATTTATTCGCAATCAAATATCGATCTGCGTAATATTACCCCTGAAGATGCACAGTCGCAATTGGCGGTTGACCAATCTCTGATAGCGCAAAAGGTGGCTCTTGTCGAATCCGAAAAAGAAAGCCAGGACACCGCTGGCATAAGTATCGCCGAATGGAGCGACAATCCTGAAAACACAGTGCCCGATACGACAACGGCAGAAAACACGGATTCCAATGGTCGGCTTGACACGGCTTCTATCACCCCAACAACGTCTTCCAATCTTGCGTCCTACGAAGGGGGCATACCAGAGGCTTCTCCGGAGAGTACGATTCTGTCCGAAACCTCCGACAGTGACTCGTCCAATAGTTCTACCAAAAATTCCAGCTCTTCGTCAGGCAGTGATTCGTCTGATAGTGATTCCTCCGATGACGATGATGATTCTTCTGACTCATCGAGCTCTTCGAATAACGCCTCCCCATCTACGGGAAATAGTGGAAGCACTACCTCTAATAATAGCGGGCGTTCCGGAAGTGGGTCTAATGATTCGACTAAATCTGACGGAAATTCCGGGAGTGGGGCTAGTGATTCGTCCAAATCTGATGGAAATTCCGGGAGTGGGTCTAACGATTCCTCCAAATCTGATGGAAATTCCGGAAGTGGGGCTAATGATTCCTCCAAATCTGATGGAAATTCCGGAAGTGAGTCCAATGGTTCGGGTGATAATTCCGGGAATAGTTCATCCGGGTCAGATTCGTCTGATTCAGACACCCAAAAAACGGACAACGGAAATTCAAATACCAATGATTCAGACAATACCAATAGCGACAACACAGATTCGACTGACAACAAAGACAACACCGATCATTCGAATTCATCCGACAATAACAACAATAATAACGACAACTCCAATTCATCCGACAACAACAACAACGACAATACTGATAACTCCGATTCTTCTGACACTGACAACAAAGACAATACGGATCATTCCAATACGTCTGACAACAACAATAACAACTCAGGAAATTCCGATTCGTCCAACAACAATAATAACGGCTCTGGTGATTC
>JAFUXY010000299.1 GCA_017477005.1 Lachnospiraceae bacterium
CAGAGATCATCGACGCGATCCTTTTGTTTCTGATCCGCCACGACAAAGCCCTGGAGGTGAATACCGCTCCCTACCGCCAGCAGTTTCCCGAACCGAACCCCTCCCGGGAGATCCTGAAGCGCTACCGTGAACTCGGCGGCCGGATGATTACCGTTGGCGCGGACGCGCACACACCAAAAGACATTGCAATTGGATTTGAAACCTTGGGCGACCTGCTGTCGGACTGTGGCTTCCATTCCTATTTTGTATATGAAAAAAGACAACCCATAGAGGTCGCCTTTTAAGATTTCTATTACTACTACTTTTTCTTTTTGTTCTTTTTTATTTTTTTCTCGGCGGCGTACTGGGCCTCCTCTTTCGTGAACCCATCGTACTCCAATTGCTCTACGAGCCCTTCTTTGGTGTACGATGAGAGTGAAAGATAGGTTCCGGCTTTTTTGAGAGCCTGTTTTTTCCAATTCGCGCCGCTTTTTTTGGCACCATATTTGGCCTGCTTCTTCGAAAACCCATCAAACTGCAGCTGCTTGGCGAGTCCCTTCAAGGAATAGGTGGACACCTTCAAATAGTCAATCGCCCTCCGCTTCGCCTGCTTCTTCCAATTGGCACCGCATTTCCTCGCCGCATAATTGGCCTCTTCTTTTGTAAAGCCGTCTTTCTTCAGTTCTTTGACCAATCCGCTCTTCGAATAACTGGAATAATCCAGATAGGACTTCGCCTTTTCAAGCGCTTCCTGCTTTCCTGTTTTCGAAGCGAAGGCGGTCATGGTTACGCAAAAGCAAAGCGTCAAAATAATGGTAATGGAAAACAAACCCCTGATTTTTCTCATATCAAAACCTCCATAAACTCCGATGCTCTATTCCACGATCCGACCGCCACCGGCGATCCACGCGCCATCGTCGAGAACAAGCGCCTGCCCCGGCGTCACCGCGCGCACCGGTTTCAAAAAAGTCACTTCGATTCGATCCGCATCGAGATAACGCACCCGACAAGACGTGCCTGTATCCGAATAACGAATCCGCGCCGTATAAATAGCCTCCGGATCGAAGCGTTCTACCGCCATATGGTTGAGATCGCAGGCGATCAACGTACTTCTGAAGCATTCCTCATCACTGCCAAGCACGACGGTATTGTTTTCGACATCAATTCGGTTGACAAACACCGGCCGACCCACCGCGATCCCCAATCCTTTTCGCTGGCCGATCGTATAATGGGTGATCCCTTTATGCCGCCCTACCACCTGGCCGTCCAACAGAAAATCTCCCGGCGCAGACTCGCCGTTTTCCCTTTCCAAAAAGGAAGCATAATCTCCGTCCGGCACGAAACAGATATCCTGGCTGTCCGGTTTTTTCGCCACCTCAAGACCCACTTCGGCTGCGATCGCCCGCACTTCGTCTTTTTCATAATCCCCAAGCGGCATCAGCGTATGCGCCAAATCCTCCTGCGTCAGCGAATACAGCACATAAGACTGATCCTTCCTCTGGTACTTCGAACGGCGTATCGCAAACCGCCCGTTCTCCAAGCGAGCAATTCCGGCATAATGGCCGGTCGCGATTTGATCGATTCCGAGCGCGGCGGCACGGCTCCGCATAGCGCCCCATTTCAGAAACCGATTGCAGGCGATACACGGATTCGGCGTTTGCCCCTGCCGATAAGAGCGACAGAAATAATCCACCACTTCAGAACGAAATACCTCCTGAAATGAAAAAACCTGAAACGGAATCGACAATCTCGCGCAAACCCGCATCGCATCCTCTACGGCTGACTGGCCACAGCAGCCGATATGCCCTGCCCGGGCGGCTGCCTCTTCTTCATCCTCCCAAAGCCGC
>JAFUXY010000300.1 GCA_017477005.1 Lachnospiraceae bacterium
AGTTGTTTAAGGATCCGGAAGCGTACAATTTTGAAAAGTTTCCGAATTTTTCCCAAAGAAAACATGATTTAAAGACAGACGAGGGGGTGTTGGAAATGAGCGAAGGAATTCAAATGATTATTGATGAGGAAAAAGAAGCGGCTATGGAAGCAGGAAAGGAAGTTGGCATGGAGGAAGGAATGAGGCTTATGGATTATCTATTCTCCCATGGCAGAAGTGAAGACGCAAATAAAGCGATGAAAGATAAAGGCTTTTTGAAGTTGATGCTGGAAGAATTGAAAGACGAATTGGCGTTTGCAAATTGATTACAGGATAGGCAGTATTGTTATCCTTTTGTTTGAACAAGCTTCGTAAATATTTTATGATGGGTCGTCACTCTGGCGATCCATTTTTGCGTTTGAATGAGGTTATAGAGGAGCTAATTTATGGGAAATAAATCTCTTCTTCAAAGTTGAAAATCCTAAATTTATAAAAATGATATCTATAATTGGAAGAAAATTATCATTGATGATAACGATTTCAAAATTTTTCAAAATATACCCATATCAAGCCTTGTATTTGCGGAAAAGACTTGTTAGAATACAATATATTGTGTTATTGGTGATTTGAAATACAATATATAGATGATGAAAAATACTATTTTACAAGTATAGATTGTTGGCTGATGATAGTTAGAAAAATGAAAATGTTTAATCGTAAATGGGGTGAGAAGTTTGAACTATAATCAGCAGATACAAAAATAGAGTCATTGAAAAGAGAAATATATGAGGTATACGATTTCAGGCGAAGGACAGAATGTAGTGATGGATGGGAATTCTTATTTAGATGTTTTATTTGAGTGTCCGAATTGCTGTGACGGAGGGAGAGGATGGTAAAAAGGCATAAAAGCAGGCGGGAAAAAGACATGGTAGATATCCTGGATTATTTTGGCGTAAAATATGACCATAGCTTATATTCGCTTCGGCGTCCACCAACGACTGTAGAGATCCCAAAATGGGGAACAAGGAAATGGGTTCCCGATAGAAAATACGAAAAACATTGCGTATCAAAACGAAAGATAATTCCAATCCTCGCAGGGGAGCTATCGGCTCTTTGCGAGGTTTTTTCATGTTTATCCCCGGTCAATTTGTGGAAGGAAGAGCAGGTTTTTGTATGGTTTAAGCCTTAAATGACGAAAATACGGACGATATATCCCTCATACACGGCTATATATCCCAAAGTGTAGAAATCACTTTCAAATAGTTTTATAGTGTTTTTTGCCAGGCCGATTAGAGAAGAATTAGAGAAGAGCGAGCAGCGAATTCAATACATAGTATTTTTGAACAATGGGGAGATGCGCGATTGAATTATGAAAAAATCATATACAAAATTATCGTGGATCTTCACGGTACAAATTACGAATTCCTGAGACGAATGCTTGCGAAGGAAGCGATTATTGTTTGTGGGAATTTGCCGTTGGCGGACATACAGGCGAAATCTGTGGCGAAGGGATTTGTTAAGGATGTGCTTAATACGGTTGAGAGGCACGCTATCGATTTGGAAGAATGCAGTTATAGGGTGATCGATAATATCTGTCACGTTATTGGATCGTATAAGGTGCATTTATACAGGGGCATAGTGGAAGTTGCGATAAGAGTGCAGCTAAACATCTTATTCTACGCTGGAAAGGTTATCGCAATCCATCTTCTAGGACGGGATACTCCCTTTACGAAATACCTCGTCCAAAGCGGAGCAAAAACAAATATTATACCGGAGGAAGGAATTGTGTTTATCGAATCCATCCATAATGATGTGTATTGGCATTGTGAAAATGGGATATATAAAGAGCGAGGAACAATCGGCAAAAAATCCGACATACTTTCAAATTGTTTCACGAGGGTAAGACAAAGCCATTTCGTGAATTTGAACCACGTGCAAAGCATTGAGCCATACAAGCTCACGGTATCATCGAAAGAGGCAATAACGATTCCAAAGAGCCGGTATAAGGATATTAAAGCGGCGGTAGAGGCATGGAACTTGGTAAATAGCGCGATAGATAGGAGCCCGTTTTAGGGCGTGATAATTATAGAGGTACCTTGAAAAATAACAGATGAGATCAAGCTGTTCATATTGTAGATTCCGCAAGACGTTAAAGGTAACGGAGCTAACCAACAGATACGCGACGATGGGCCTGTTTTTGTCAATGAGAAAATGTAAGTGAAAATTAGAACCGGGGAGATGCCTGAAAGAACGGCAATTTGACTTTGGTTCGAGGTTGGCAGGGATTAGTGCTATGAAGCAAAAGACGTGATGATATCTATGTAGCTGACGCGAAGGTCAGGAGCGGTTTAGTCTGATTTGGAAACGAATGGGGCTCCATTCGTGCGAAGAGGTTGCCTTACAATAATGATACTTCCCTGAATACAGGGGCAATTTATATGCTGGTGCAAGTCCAATGTGAGCCTGAGCCAAGGCTACTTGTGGTATTATTCTATATGCAGATGGTGGATTATCCACTGATGGGAGAAATATTAACGCATGAATATTCTGACATGAATGGATAAAAACGGGAGATGTATTGTTGCTGTTAAATAAGCAGGATTGAATGGGAGAAAGAAACGAGCATTCGTATTTATCCGACCGTAGGTTTGTGAGATACGCGACAGGCGCGAAGCTTTATGACATGAGCCAGAGCAGTTTTGAAGATTTGGCTCATATGGCAAACGTTGTCAGTAAAGTAGGGAAGAGTGAAGTCAATCATATGGAATAATCCTATAGGACGTATGGGGCAGCCGAGCTGGCAAAAGAATCGCGACAATCTATCTGTTTATGATGAGTGTCATTATAAATTATGGATTGATTGTAAAGAAATGCAAAGGTAGGAAGCGGGAAAATCTATTTAAAATGGGTGCTTGGAAAACTCGTACGATGACGCTGTCCATTGATAATGATACTTCCAAAAAAAAGAGCAGATTGCAGCTGGCGGTGCGACACCGATGTGGGCTACTTCCCATAGCCATCTGTAGCTTTTAATCTATAGTAAACGAACAAAGTGAGTTTACTTTGCACCAAATTCGAATGAGGCGAATGCCGAGTTTTCCTATCGAATTTGTGTGTCCTGCTGGACTAACTTCGTGTCGCAGGTCACTTGGAGGTAAAAGCATTTTTGTCGTTTACTATAATACAATGAGCTTTTTGCACAGATATAAGATCCCGGCATTAAAGTCGTTGAGCTGAGAAATGCAGCAAAATCAAGGCTTCCGAGCCTTTGAGATAAAAAAGTACAGCAAGAGTACAGCAAATTTCGCTCCTATAATACCCGATAACACTGAATAATACGGGAAAGGACGAAAAGCAGTACGAAGCAGCAGGAAAGAAAAATAGAAGTTGCGCTTATTGAGAGCCACTTTTCTAAGAGAAATCTTGGAAGAGTGGCTCTTTTCGTTTTGGCGAATGTCCGGGAACCTTCAGGAAGGCAACGATGCACACAAAGCTTCAAGGATTCAAAGAACAAGGAGGCAAAGAACATGGCATTTAAGAAAATCAGAAATATGAAGGTTTACGAGCAGTCGGGATATCACTACAAGAGCACTCCGACGATCATGCTCAAAGGGCAGTGGCTCAAAGAACTTGGATTCGAATACGGAACACCGATTTGTGTAGAGTGCAGCGGTGGAAAGCTGATTATCACCAAGGCTGATGAGATTGAGGCGACATTCACGGAGATTGGAACGGAACCGGTAATGTGTGTGGCTGAAGGTGCTGCAGAGTACGGAAGGGGGGATGGTAATGGGAAAGATCATAATGTGCGGTTCATTTAAGGGCGGCGTTGGAAAATCCGTTACCACCTTCAATCTGGCTTATTCTCTGGCTGAGATTGGTAAGAAGGTGCTTGCAGTGGATTTTGACAGCCAGGCTAATCTTACAACCTGTTTCGGGGTGGAGGATGTCGAGGCTCTTCCGGTTACTATCGGTCATTTGATGATGGCTGAGATTGAGGAAGAAGCCCTGCCTGAGACAATCGATTATATCCACAGCAGAAACGGCGTGGATTTTATACCGTCTTCGATGGTTCTTTCGGCGGTAGACAGCAAGCTGAGACTGGAAATGGGAGCTGAAGGGATGCTTTCAAGAATCTTGGAACCGCTGAGAGATTCATACGATTATATTCTTCTGGACACTTGCCCGTCTTTGGGGGCTTTGACCATCAATGCACTTGCGGCGGCTGATGAAGTGATCATTACGGTGAATCCCCAGCTTCTAGCAATGATGGGGTTGCAGGATTTTCTGAAGACGGTAGGAAAGATCAGAAGCCGTATCAATAATCGGCTCAGCGTAGCGGGGATCCTGCTTACGATGTGCGATTCACGGACAAATCTCTGCAAGGTTATTTCTGAAGAGGTGGCTGATACTTTTCAAGGACAGATCAGAATTTTTGACAGCCGGATCCCTACAACGGTGAAGGTCGGTGAGTCTGTTTATTACAGCGAGCCTCTAATCGAGTACGCACCGGGGAACGGAGCCTGCGAGGCTTACCGGATGCTTGCGAAGGAGG
>JAFUXY010000301.1 GCA_017477005.1 Lachnospiraceae bacterium
CTTTTCGTCTCGTCCCAACGATTCAAATAAGCCGGTACGCCGCCGATGATTCCAAACGTCTGCACGCTTTGCGCCACAGAATATCCCGGCATTGCGCGTACCACATCCAGAAAATTCAGGTCGATCAACGGCAGAATTTGATCGATCTTTTTCATTCTCCGCCCAAGCGCTTCCTCCATATCCTTGCGCACCCAGGTGAGCTGCGGGGTCGCCAACAGAATGAACACAGGGCTTTTGCCGAATTTTCCGTCTTTTCGGTCAAATAGGCTGTTCCAGAACGCTTCGCTGCGTTTGGCCATAATCAAAAAATCATCGATGACGACGACCAGCTTGCCCCCGCCCCGGGCGTTCATTTGCGCAAAGCAAGCGTCATAAGAGGTTTCCTCCAATTGGATATGGTATTCCTCCTGCAGCTCTCCGGCCAAAAGCGCCTGTTGCTTTTTCTCCGAGGCGTTTCGTACGCGGTAATAAAACACTTCTTTGTTGCTTGCGAACTCTTGGATCAGGCTCTCTTTCCCACAGCGGCTCGACCCGTAAATGAGCGCGATCTGGCTGCCTTCCTCTTTATATAGCTTCTCCAACTGCTTCCATTCCCGGCTTCTGCTCGTCATAGAAAATTCACCTGCCTTATTTCTTTTCGATATAACCCTTCGCGTACAGCAATTCCGCGCACAAAACGGCGCCACCCGCCGCGCCTCTCAGTGTGTTGTGAGACAGCCCCACAAACTTGTAATCATACACCGTGTCCTCGCGCAGCCGTCCGATCGAGATGCCCATTCCGTTTTCAAAATTCACGTCCTGCATGACCTGAGGTCGGTTGTCTTCTTCCATATAACGGATGAACTGCGCGGGAGCGCTCGGCAGCGAAAGCTCCTGCGGCACTCCCCGGTATTGCTCCATCGCTTCGATCAATTCCTGTTTCGAAGGTTTCTTTCGCATCTTCACGAATGCCGCCGCCGTATGCCCGTACAGCACCGGCACGCGGATACATTGGCTTGTAATGAGAATGTCGTCCGCCGGTACGATCTGTCCATCCACGATCTTTCCCCAGATCCGCAGCGGCTCTTTCTCGCTCTTTTCTTCTTCTCCCGAAATGAAAGGAATAATATTCCCGCGCATTTCCGGCCATTCGTCGAAATTCTTTCCGGCGCCGGAAATCGCCTGATAGGTCGTCGCCACGACTTCATAAGGCTCGAACGGCTTCCACGCCGTCAGCACCGGTGCGTACGACTGGATCGAGCAATTGGGCTTGACCGCCACGAAGCCCCGGCTGGTTCCCAAGCGCTTTCTCTGATAAGGAATAATCTCCAGATGCTCCGGGTTGATCTCCGGCACCACCATCGGCACATCCGGGGTCCAGCGGTGCGCGCTATTGTTGGACACCACAGGCGTCTCGGTCTTCGCATACGCGTCCTCGAACGCCTTGATCTCATCTTTTTTCATATCGACGGCTGAAAATACAAAATCTACCTCTCCGGCCACCGCTTCTACCTCATTCACATCCTTGACGACCATCTGCCGCACAGATTCCGGGATGGGTCGATCCATCTTCCAGCGTCCGCCCACCGCTTCCTCATAGGTCTTTCCAGCGCTGCGCGGGCTCGCCGCCACGGCCGTCAGCCGAAACCACGGATGTTCGGACAAAAGCTCTACAAAACGCTGCCCCACCATCCCCGTAGCGCCCAAAACAGCCACCGAAAGTACTTCCTTTTTTTCATATCCCTGCATATTTATCATCCTCCTGCCTAAAGGTAATCACCGAATAAATCAGTGTTTTTCTAATCTTTTTCTAAGTATCGACGATTTTCTTCGAGGGCGCGTTCCATCGCCGTCTTGCCCGGCGCGCCGGTCGTTTCTCGTCGGTTCACGCAGGTCTCCAAAGAAATCGCGTCGTAGACATCCTCGTCGATCACTTCTGAAAAGGCGCGAAGCTCCGAAAGAGACAGTTCCTCGATGGATTTTTTTCGCTCGATACAGCTTAGAACGACCTGCCCCACAATGCCATGCGCGTCCCGGAACGGAACTCCCTTTCCAACCAGATAATCCGCCAGATCCGTCGCGTTTGTAAAGCCGCCGCTCGCCGAAGCGCGCATACGCTCCGTATTGAATTTCGTGGAAGCAAGCATAGCGGCGAACAGCGTCAGGCAGGCTTTGGTCGTGTCGATTGCGTCAAACACCGGCTCCTTGTCCTCCTGCATATCCTTGTTGTAGGCCAAAGGCAGCCCCTTCATAGTCACAAGCATCGACACCAAGGCGCCATACACGCGCCCGGTCTTGCCCCGTACCAGCTCCGCGATATCCGGATTTTTTTTCTGTGGCATGATCGAAGAACCTGTGCTGAAAGCATCGTCCAGCTCAATGAACCGGTATTCGTCCGTATTCCAGAGGATCATTTCTTCGCAGAACCGCGACAAGTGCATCATAATGATCGACAGCGCCGACAATAGCTCGATCAGGTAATCCCTGTCTGACACGCCATCGATGCTGTTTGCGGTCGCGGCCGCAAATCCGAGCGCCTTCGCCGTCCATTCCCGGTCGAGCGGATAGGTTGTCCCGGCCAGCGCACCGGAACCCAGCGGCGACGTATCCATATGGGACAGCAGGTCGCGAAGCCTGGTCCTGTCCCGCTTAAACATCTCGAAATAAGCGTTCAAATGGTGCGCCAGAGTAATCGGCTGCGCCTTTTGCAGATGTGTAAATCCCGGCATAATCGTATCGATATGCGCTTCGGAGATCTGTTGTATGACCTGCATCAACGCTTTGACGCACGCGTCAAGCTCGATGGCTTCCTGCCTTGTGAATAATTTCATATCCAAAGCCACCTGGTCGTTGCGGCTGCGCCCGGTGTGCAGCTTCTTTCCGGGCTCCCCGATCCGGTCGGTCAATTCGCTTTCCACAAACGAATGCACGTCCTCGAACGTCTCCGACACCTCGAGCCGTCCCTCTTCCACGTCGGACAAAATGGCGTCGAGTCCCTGCTGAATCCTCGCCTCTTCCTCCTCCGTCAAAATTCCCTGCCTTGCCAGCATTTCGGCGTGTACCTTTGAACCGCCGATATCCGCCCGCAGGAGCCGCTTGTCAAAACTGATGGACGCGTTGAACGCAAACACCGCCTCATCCGTGTTTTTTTCAAAACGTCCGCCCCACAATGTCGCCATATTTGTATCCTTTCTTCAAATCGCCCCGGCTTTTTGTTTCGCGGCCTGCCTTGCCGCGAGTGAGAATTCGCATCCGCAGTAATCCTGCCGGTACATGCCGTATTCGGCCGCCAGCTTTGTGGACTGCAGGAAGCCGTCCTTCTTTTTGAAATCCGAAAACAGGTATTTCACGCCGTATTGTTCGGCTGCCTCGCCCCCGATCGCATTCAATACGGCCGCGTCCTTTTGTGGTGAGATCGAGAGCGTAGTTGTTATATAATCATAATGATGTTCGGCTGCGTATCTGGCCGCTTCCTCGAGTCGCAGGCGGTAGCAGCGGTGGCAGCGAGCGCCCCGCTCCGGCTCGGCCTCAAAGCCCTTGGCGATCGCATAAAACCGCTCAGGCTCGTAGTCTCCCTCCGCAAAGCGGATCGGATGAACCGCTTTCTCGTTGAATTCTTCGATGAAGCGTACCTGCTCCTTTGCCCGTATTTGGTATTCTTCGGGAGGGTAGATATTGGGATTGTAATAGAGCACCGTAATCCCAAAATACGCCGACAAATAAAAAAGGACATAACTCGAACAGGGGCCGCAGCAGGAATGAAGCAGCAGGGTGGGAACCTCCCCGGCCTTCCTATGCGCTGCGATCGTGTCCTCTAACATCCTCTGATAATTGATCCGACCATTCATGTTTTTCGTACCGTGCGGTGCGTCCGGCCGCTGCGCCGGTTCGCTTTGTCTGACTGTCCCGTTCCATAATTGCCCATTTACTATACCACGATTTAACCTTTTATACAACCGATTTTTCTTTCCACAGCGCTTCGTTGTAAATTTTTTTGAAATGCATTACAATATGAAGAAAGACCGAAAAGATCAAAAAGTTTCGGGGGGGTGAAAAAATTTTACAAAAAATTTCCATTTCTCCCCCTTTTTTGTTATAATGACTCCGAACTATTTAACAACAGGCGCAGGAGCTTTGTGAAATGGATGATCTTTCGGTTCGGGCAATTGCCGCGAAAGAAGATGAAAACATTTTTTACCGCTTGGCGCAGGATAATCGAGGGTTTATCAAACGATGTGCTTTTCGAGCTTGTCGGAGGTTCGTGAGCGAGAGTGACGATGAATGGTCGATTGCCCTGATAGCGTTTTATGAAGCGGTACGGTCCTATGACGAGGCGAAGGGTCCATTCAAAGGTTTTGCTTCCATGGTCATCAGGCGTCGATTGATGGATTATTTTGATTCACAGTCGAGGCATCAAGCGGAAGTGCCAGCGAACCCCTACAGCTTTGACGGACAGATTGAAAGCGATCAAGCCACGGCGTTGGATATCGAGATCTCGAAAAGCAATGCCTTGGTGGATGAATCTATGAACCCGGGAAGTTCGTCTCTTGAAGATGAAATAGAGGAAATTCGCCAGGTTATTGCCCCGTACGGATTCGATCTCTATGAAGTCGGTGGTTGCTCCCCGAAAGCTCTCAAGACAAAGCGTGCCTGCGCCTCGGTCATTAAAGTGCTGAGTGTGTCAGATGAATTATTCGCAATTATGCGAAAAAAACGCAATCTGCCTTTTATGAAACTCTTAGATATTCCCGGTGTAAACAAAAAATTATTGGAACGACATAGGAAGTTTTTGATCATTGCCGCGGAGATATGCCGCGGAGATTTTCCACAGTTGGCAGAATACATAGTGAAATTGGGCGAATCCTAATCAGTTTTTGGGGTACAGATTATGAAAGCGATTGTATTAGGAGTCCGAAATGGACGAGCCGCTCTTTTACTCGAAGATGGAACGACAACTTATAGGCGGATGCAGTGCAAGCCAGGGCAGAGGGTCGAGGTACCGGAGGAGAATGCAATTATTGCCTCGATGCCGCATGGAATGAAAGCAGCGGCCGCAGCTGTAGCGCTCTTCATGGTTCTTGGCGGAACCTATTTCCAGACAGCGCTTCCGGTTTCGTATATCACGATGGATGTGAATCCGTCTATGGAATACGCATTGAACCGGAGCGACCGTGTAGTCGAGGTTTCCGCTCTGAATGAAGACGCAAAGGTGATTGTTGAAGAGTTGTCGGTCTCCGGAGAACGTATAGGAGATGCGGTAGAGAAAGCGGAAGATGTTTTGGAGGAGCATGGCTATCTGAGAGATGGCGGAAGCGTGCTGTTTTCGGTATCCTCCAATGACGATACGCATTCGGGCAAGCTCGAAAAAGAGCTGACGGGTGCGATGGACAAACGGATCCAGAAGAAAGAGAAGAGCGACCTCGAATACTCAGTGGTACGGGTTTCGAAGGACGAGAGAGAAGAAGCGAAGAAACTGTCGATCAGTGCCGGACGGTTCAAACAGTTGGTCGTGGCCCACGGAACCGAGTCGGCTTCCGAC
>JAFUXY010000302.1 GCA_017477005.1 Lachnospiraceae bacterium
AGCGACGAGTTTGGGAGCCTGCTGAAGCATATGGTTTCCGAGGAGGATATCGACGATGTTCTTGAGGCTGTGTCTCGCAAGAATGTGGAGCATATGTTCTCTGCGATCAAGGAAAGCCGAAGGATTATCTACAATGAAAAGGACGGCGATCTGATGGAGCTGTCGATTCATCCGGTTCGGATCAAGGACGAGCGGACGGAGGCGGCGATGATTCTCGTGCGGGATCTGAATCCGCTGCAGGAGGATCTTTTCAAAAGGATTTCGAAGGGATGATTAAGAGCAACTATTCAGGCGACTGAACAGTTATGATTAAGAAAGGAGAAGCAGAGGATGAACATTTCGGACAACATTGTGTATGTAGGCGTGGATGACAAGGATATCGGGCTGTTTGAGCATCAGTATCCGGTGGACGAGGGGATTAGTTACAATTCCTATGTGATTCTCGACGACAAGATCGCGATCATGGATACGGCGGACGAGAGACGGCAGGAAGAGTGGCTGGGCAAGGTCGAGGCCGTGCTTGATGGCAAGGCACCGGCGTATTTGATCGTGCAGCATTTGGAACCTGATCATTCCGGCGGCATTCAGGCGTTGGTCGCAAAGTATCCGGATATGCAGGTGGTGGGTTCCGCCAAGACCTCGCAGATGATCGCTCAGTTCATCGACGATGATATCAGCGGCCGTTTCCTGGCAATAAAGGAGGGCGACACCCTCGAACTGGGCAGCCATACGCTTCATTTTGTGATGGCTCCGATGGTGCATTGGCCAGAGGTAATGGTCAGCTACGAAAGCTCCGAGAAGGTGCTGTTTTCCGCGGACGGCTTCGGCACCTTCGGCGCGATTGAGAACAAGGTGCCGTGGATTGATGAGGCGACGCATTATTACTTCAATATTGTTGGAAAATACGGGTCGTCTGTGCAGGCGTTGCTGAAGAAGGCAGCCGGTCTCGACATTGCGCGGATCGCTCCGCTGCATGGCCCGGTTTTGCCGGAGGAAGGAAAAGATCTTTCCTATTATATACAGAAATATGATACATGGTCGAAGTATGAGCCGGAGACGAAGGGGATTTTGCTCTGCGTGTCCTCTTTGCATCGTCATACGATTGCTGCGGTGGAGCAGTTCGCCGACGAGCTGCGGGCAGCAGGGGAAGAAGAGGTAGAGGTTATCGACCTGAACACCGAGGATGTTTCCGAGGCGGTGGAGAAGTGCTTCATGTATGACCGCATCGTGCTGGCGTCGGTAACATACGACGGATCGCTGTTCCCGACGATGCAGGATCTGTTGTATCATCTGTCGATCAAGAATTTCCGCAACCGCACCTTTGGGTTGATTGAAAATGGCTCCTGGGCACCGATTGCCGCCAAGAAGATGCGGGAATTTATTGAGGGCTTTGCGAATTGCACGATCCTTGAGCCGGTGGTTTCGATCCGCACGAGGCGTACGGCGGCGGACGATTCCCAGTTTGCGGAGCTGGCGAAGGCTTTGGTGGGATGATTTTCAAATTTTTCTACCAGTACGGTTGCCATCCAAAAGCGATATTTTGACTGCGATAAATCGCGTCAAGCATCGTTTCGGATGGCAACCGTACAGGTGAAAAAAATTACTACAAAAATTCAAAAAAAGTACTACCATATTTTGTTAAAAACTGATACAATGTGTTTAAGGTTTTTTATCACAATATTCATAAGGAGGAAAAACGATGAAAGAATTTAAGTACACGATTACTGATCCCGAAGGTATCCATGCGCGTCCGGCTGGTCTGTTCGTGAAAGCGGCGGCTGCGTATCCTTGCACGGTGACGATTATCAAGGACGGCAAAGAGGCTGACGCAAAGCGTATCCTTGGCGTGATGGGACTCGGCGTGAAGCAGGGACAGGAAATCACGATCCGTACAGACGGAGATCAGGAAGACGAGGCTTGCACAGAGCTTGAGAAGTTCTTCAAGGAGAATCTCTAAAATATCAATCGGCAGTCCCTATGGCTGAGCAGATACGCCGGTTTCGATGGAGCCGGATGAATCCGAATACCACGGTTCCTTTTGGAGCTGGCAGGTAGATGACGCGGCAGAGAATGAGGGATTGTTCGCTGTGGAATAGGAAAACAAAAGGGAGCCGATCGCTTGGATGAGGAGCGATTGGCTTTCCTTTTATCGCAGAGCGAGTAGGGCGGGGGGAATCCCTCTACTCGATGAAAGATGTTTTTTAGGGGATTTTGGGGAAGTTTGATCGCAACTATTACTGAACAGGTGCGTTTGATCGGGAAATCCCGTGGTTGAAAGGGGGATAGAGATGGAAATTAAAGGAAAAAGCGTATTTGGCGGCGTAGCCATCGGCAGGGTTTCGGTCTATCAGAAGAAGGACAATGTCGTTCGCCGTGTGAAGGTGGACGATGTAGACGCGGAGCTGCAGCGTTTTGAGGATGCGAGAGTCGAGGCGCAGAAGCAGCTCAAGGCTCTGTATGAAAAGACGATGAAGGAAATCGGCGAGGCTGAGGCGGCGTTGTTTGAATCGCATCAGTTGTTCTTGGATGATTTGGATCTGATTGAGCAGACGCAGGAGATTATCAAGAACGAGAGCGTCAATGCGGAGTTCGCGGTGGCGAAGACCGGCGACAATATGTCCGAGATGTTCAAGGCTATGGTGGACAATGAATACATGCAGGCACGCGCAGGGGACGTGCTTGACGTGTGCAACCGCGTAGTTTCTGTGCTGCAGGGTGGCAGCGACAGCGGTTTCAAGGCGACCGAGCCTTCGATCCTGTTCGCGGACGATCTGGCTCCGTCTGAGACGGTTCAGCTCGATAAGTCGCTGGTACTTTCTTTCGTGACTCGCCACGGCTCGAGCAGCTCGCATACGGCGATCCTGGCTCGTACAATGGGTATTCCGGCCGTGATTCAGGCAGATTTTCCGGAGGACGCGGATGGCAAGATGTGTATCGTAGACGGCACGAGCGGCCTCGTGATCATCGATCCGGACGATGCGACAATCGAGATTTACAAGGAGAAGCAGCGCAAGGAGATCGAGCGCAAGAAGATGCTTCAGGAGTTGAAGGACAAGCCTACGGAGACCATTGATGGACATTCGATTCATCTGTATTCGAACATCGGCGGCGTGGGCGATGTGGCGAGCGTTCTCGAGAATGGTTCCGAGGGCGTGGGTCTGTTCCGAAGCGAGTTCCTGTATCTTGAGAGCAGCGACTTCCCGTCGGAGGAGACGCAGTTCAAGGCTTATCGTACCGTGCTCGAGAATATGGCTGGCAAGAAGGTGATCATCCGTACGCTCGATATCGGCGCCGACAAGCAGGTGGATTACCTGAATCTGGGCGACGAAGAGAACCCGGCTTTGGGTTATCGCGCGATCCGTATCTGCCTGACGCAGCCGGAAATCTTCAAGACGCAGCTTCGCGCCCTGATCCGCGCTTCGTATTATGGAAATCTGGGGATTATGTTCCCGATGATTATTTCTGTCGATGAAGTGAAGCAGATCAAGGCGATCATCGAAGAAGTGAAGAAGGAACTGGACGATGCCGGGATCAAGTACAAGGATTTCGAGATCGGTATCATGGTGGAGACACCGGCTGCTGTATTCCTTTCCGAAGAGCTGGGCAGGGAAGTGGACTTCTTCTCGATCGGGACGAACGATTTGACGCAGTACACGTTGGCGATCGACAGGCAGAACGCAAAGCTTGAGAATATCAACGACCCGCATCATCCGGCCGTGCTTCGCGCGATCCAGATGACGATCGAAAATGGACACAAGGGCGGCGCTTGGGTTGGTATCTGCGGTGAGCTTGGCGCAGACACTACGTTGACCGAGACTTTCCTGCGTATGGGCGTGGACGAGCTTTCGGTTTCGCCGGGACGCACGCTTTCGGTGAGAGACGCGGTTCGCAAAGTGGATTTGAGCAAGAAGTGATCCCGCAACTGTACAGGTAGAAAATTGTCCCGGAGGATTTGGGGGCTGTCGACTGGTTTGGCAGTTTCCCGGGTTCTCCGGGATTTTTGGGAGAGAGAAAATGAAAGAATTCAAAGTGGATGCGAGCCGTCGCGCCGAGGGCAATCCGATTCGAAAGGAGCTGGTCTATTGGAGCGACGCTTTGGGAGAGCCAAAAAAGGATGGAAAAACGGTTGACCAAGAGGCGCTTCCCCGCGAACTTCGGACGGCCAGAAAAGAACTCTGGAGCAATCGTTTCCGGAGTCTTTGTTATCTTGCCCAGTATCAGGGGGATTATGGCATTGCCTTAGTCAACGAGTTTGACCCTGTGACGGCGAGCAATGAAAATACCGATATGGATGGGCTGTATGGGATCATGGTCAAGCGGATTATGGATATGGAGGACAGCCCTGCGTTTTCGGAGATGAGCTTTTTGGCGGGGCAGTGGACCGGGTTCGGGGATTGCCACGAGGCGATTTTGTTCGTTCCGTGGAATGTGCCGAAGGAGCGGGTAGAACGCGGGGTTCGAATTTTTGACAATATCTACACCGCTACCGAAGAGAGGCGTCCGGCGTTGGAGGTGCATCGGCTGACTGAGACGGCGATTTTGCCAAAAAGAGATGATAATGGCGCACCTTGGTTTTCCCTACAGGCAGATATTTCAGAACCCGTCGTGATTCGCAGCGGAGAGACGGCTTCTCTTGAGACGGGAGTGGAAGTGCGGATTCCGGAAGGCTGCATCGGAGAAGTACATGCAAGAGGGAAGTTGGCGGCGGAAAAGAGGCTTTATTCAGTGGATACGATCATAGGTGGTCGCAATTTTGTGCCGGTGCGGATTCTGCTGGAGAATCGGTCGAAGGATCCGCAGACGATACGCCCGGGGGAGAGGATCGCGCGGCTGGTGATTCAGCAATGTGCCTTGGCGGAGATTGAGGAGGTGTAGGGAGGCACCCACTAGAATCGAATCTCCCGAACCGAAAGCTCTCGCCCATGGATGAAGCGGGCTTTTAGGCTCCGGCAGGCAGGGCAGCGATAATCCATTTCCTTCTCAGGATGATAATGTTGCCCACATTCGTCGCAAACGGCTTCTGAGGGAACCCGGATCACTTCGAGGGCAGAGCCTTCGAGCTTCGTGCCCTGTATTACCGCTGGGTAGTATTTTTGCAGATAATGAGGCAGCACCCCGGTCAACTCGCCGACTTCTACGACGAGTGTACGCGGGGAGGCTGCCTTGTGCGTTTCACATTCTTTTATTGCAATGTCCGCGAGGCGGATCATATAACTCATTTCGTGCAAGGAGTATTCCTCGTGTTCTATCTGCTCCCCGCAACCGCCCGGAGACGGCCGCGGGAAATCTGAGATCATTTTTCAGAGAATGCCACAGGGCTTCCTTAATCCTCTGTGTTCACAATGCTTGAAATGGTAGACAGAATCTCGTCCGCCGTCTTCATATCCGGAACTGGAGGTATGTCTGCGGATGCGGCCATATCCGGTGCAACTGTGGCACCCGCCATACCCGTCATTGCATCCATCCCAGTCATATCTGGAGTCAAAGGGATGTCCGCAGACATAGTTGGCTCAGAAGCAGTGTCGGTCATGCCGGTCATCTGCTCCATCCCGCTCATATCGGGGGTCATAGGGATATCAGCAGACATGGTTGGTTCGGTAGCGGCACCCGCCATACCGGGCATCGCATCCATCCCGCTCATATCGGGGGTCATAGGGATAT
>JAFUXY010000303.1 GCA_017477005.1 Lachnospiraceae bacterium
TGATCTTGGATTTTGTCAGCAGCCTTCCGGATCAATGGAGAGCCAAATTTAGCCTACCTAAAGCGGCCTGACCTATTCGGAAGTATTATAGGCTAAAAATATGCACTATTCGGCGGATATTAGGCTGCGAAGTATGAGTCAATAACATGTATCGTCGTCCGGTCATTTCCGCTGGAATCCTTTCCCAGACGCCATTTGACAAAAACGATCCACTCAAAGTCAGCAAGGCGGAAACCTGGCAGGGGTATGCCAATATTCTTGCGGCCAATGCTTGGACGGTGAAGATCGGTCATGAGACAGACCCGGCCAACAAAATTGGATGTATGCTCAGCAGTTCCGCTGTCGCAACCTATCCGTTCAGCTGCGATCCGGAAGATGTCTTTGGGGCATACCAGATGCAGCGTATTTCAAACTACTATTTTGGTGATCCATTCTGCCTTGGTATCATTCCAGGCTATGTCAGAAGAATCTGGCGGGAAGAGGGCGTAAGTCCCAAGCTGGATGAAGAAGAATTGGAACTGATCAAAGACAACACGGTTGATTTCTTCTCGTTCTCCTATTACCGCTCTGGTACGTTCTCGAAGGAGGTCGAAAACGCCTTTGATACCGGTGGGATTCGGGGAAAAGACAATCCGTATCTAAAGGCTGTCTCGCCCGCCCCTTGGAAATGGCCGGTGGACCCGGAAGGGATCCGTTATGTCCTGAACGTTCTTTATGACCGCTATCATCTGCCGCTATTCATTGTAGAAAATGGCATCGGTTTGGATGAACATCCGGATGAAAACGGCGAAATTATAGATGATTTTCGAAAAGCATATATCCATGACCATTTGGTTCAGATCCGGGAAGCTCTGCTCGATGGCGTGGAAGTCATGGGGTATTTGTACTGGGGGCCGCTCGATATTGTTTCTGCCGGTACTGGCGAAATGCGTAAGCGATATGGATTTGTCTATGTTGACAGATTGAATGATGGAAGCGGCACACTGGAAAGAAGAAAAAAGGATTCCTACGACTGGTTCAGAAAGGTCATTGAATCCAATGGAGAAAACTTATCATTTTAAGGAGGATTGAAAATGGGATTGTTTGGTGCATTAAAAAAGAAAGAAGAAATATTGGAACCAATCCATGCCGACGATGACGATATTGTCGCTCTTGCGGATGGACAACTGATCGATGTAACAACGGTCTCCGATCCGGTGTTTGCGGAAAAGATGATGGGGGATAGTGTTGCCTTTACCTATACAGATGCAAAGGTAACAATTTGTTCCCCGGCGAACGGAACATTGAGCGCGCTGTTTCCAACGGGTCATGCTTTTGGTGTCACCATGAAAAATGGAGTCGAACTGCTGGTACACATCGGAATTGATACAGTCAATGCGAAAGGCGATGGTTTCAAATTGCTGGATAAAAATAATGATAAGACTATCAAATTCCGCTCACCTGGTGTCGTGAAGCGAGGGGAATCCGTCATTTAAGTAACTGTTGTTTCCAGGGAATACGGAAGATTGTGCCGTATTCCCTTTACGATGTGTTTCACGGGGATTAACCTCATAAGGAGATGTATTATGAATCTGAGCGAGCTGTTTATCCTGCAATTTATGATGTTTGCGGAAATGCTGACGGGATATTTGCTGTGTCGAATGAACATTTTGCGGCCAAAAGACCGTACTGTTTTTTCTAAATCCATTATCAATCTGTTTCTGCCATGCAATATCATCAATTCCTTTCTCTCAAGCGCAGGCGCAGATGTCATGCATGACTTTCTCGTAGTTCTTGTCATTTCCATTGCTATTCAGATATTCTGCGCTTTTCTGGCGAATATTCTGTACAACAGAAAACCGGCAGACCGCAAACCGATCCTGCAATATGCAACGGTCTGTTCAAATGCGGGCTTTCTGGGGAACGCAGTGGCGGAAGGAGTCTATGGGGGAACTTGGCTTGCTTTATGGACAGATTTATTTGATCCCGCTGCGCATCGTGATGTGGACGGCAGGTATTTCCTATTTTGAAGGGCAGACGGATTTCAAAAGCAAAATAAAGAAGATCGTTACCCATCCGTGCATCGTTTCTGTTTTCATCGGCCTGATCCTTATGCTGAGCGGAATACAGATGCCTTCCGCGCTGAGCCAGACAATGAGCGCTCTGGGAAGATGCTCCACTCCTTTGATCATGATATTTTTGGGCATGGTTCTGTCGGAAGCTGGATTCAAAGGCATTCTCAGCCGGGAAACACTGGCATTTTCCTTTCTTCGTTTGATTGCGATTCCGGCCGTGGTTCTGCTGTTTTGCGCGCTGTTTCATGTGGACAGTTTTATCACCGGTTTATCCGTGCTTTTGGCGGCTATGCCTGCTGGCAGTACCACCTCCGTCCTGGCGGAACAATACAATACGGATGTAGCATTTGCGTCCAATATTGTCATTTGTACAACCATCGGCTCGATCCTGCTATTGCCGGCATGGGTGGCACTGTTCCAGTTGATATTCGGGTAATACAGACAAGGTTGCGCCCAAACCCTGTATGTTTCTTACTTTGTCTACCGTCTGAGCAATCCGGTTGTTGACAACCGGATTGTTTTCATGCAAAATAGGTTGTGGAGCTGTTGGCAGGGATTTTGGAACTGGGCGTATGAGAGAGAAGAAGCAATTAAACTACACTTCTATTACATTTCTGATGCTGTTTGTGGCAGCGCTTTTTATCACAAGCATTTTTTATAGTTTGTATACGGCGGAGCGGGGGAGTATCCTTCGAACCTGGCACACAAACACGGTGCAGGCGGCGAGGGATGTGGATTATTATATGACGATGCCCAAGGACGCGGTGTCCTTTGCGGCAGAGACGATCAACGGAATGGTGGAGCGGGGCGCGACCTATGAGGATGTGGGGAAATATCTCGTGGATCAGACGGTCATATATGCTTCGATGATCGATGAGAATACGACGGGCATCTATGCGTATTTTGACGGGCACTATCTGGACGGGAGCGGGTGGACGCCGCCGAGGGATTATGAGCCGACCGAGCGTCCGTGGTATAAGGCGGGGATCGAGGGAGGCGGCGAGATTACTTTTGTAAAGCCCTATGTCAATATCCAGACCAAAACCATGATGATGTCCGTTTGCTGTATGCTGTCGGATGGGAAAGGCGTGGTTTCTATGGACGTTTTTCTGGACGGAGTGCAGGAGATGGCGGAGCGGATGGCCAGAAAAGCGGATATGGACTCGTCTTTGGTGATCGACAAAGACGGCTTCGTGGTGGCTCATTCCGACGCAAAGGATATCGGAAAGAATTACCGCGAGGAAGGAGACGCGTTTCAACAAGAGCTAGTGGAAAAATTGCAGTCTCGTACCTCGGGAGAGTATGAGATGTCCGAAAATGGCAAAGACTACATCGTGATCAGTGAACCGGTGGGAGACGACTGGAGCATAGTCTTTCTTTTGGACAAGAAGAATACCTTTGCTTCGTTGGGCGAGATTTATTTTTCGCTGGGGGCGGCGCTTGTCGGGGTCGTGTCGGCGATTTTGGCGGTATTTTTGCATATCTCTCAAAAGCAAAGGGAGTCGATGCGGCTCGGGCGGGAAATCCTCGCAATGGCGGATATCTATTTCATTGCCGTGCGGGTGGAAATGGCCACGGGCAATATGGAGGTCATTCGAGGAGACGAAAATTTGGAGCGGCTGCTGCAAAATGATTTTTCAAATTTCAACGGGCGAGCGAAGGAATTTGCGGATCGGATGTCGTCGGAGCGTTCGAAAGGGTTGGTTCACAATTTCATGGATCCCAGAACACTCAAAGAGCGGCTTTTTGACGTGGATTCGATTACGCAGGAATTCATGGATGTCCGGGGACGTTGGGTGCGTCTGCGCTTTATTGTGGTGGATCGGGACGAGGAGAAGATGGTTTCCGAGCTGCTTTGGACCCTTGAGTCGATTGACGAGGATCGAAAGCAGCAGGAGAAGCTGCGCCGATTGTCGGAAACGGATCTGATGACGGGCGTGAAGAACCGAGGCAGCGGGGAGGCGATGATCCGGCAGAAAATCGCGGAGGGAAACCAGGGGATGTTTTTGCTGTTGGACGCGGACGATTTCAAATCGGTCAACGATACCTTCGGCCATACGGTGGGCGACAAGGTGATCATTTCGATTGCGGACGCTTTGAAGAAGGCGTTTCGCGATACGGATGTGGTCTTCCGGTTGGGCGGGGATGAGTTCGCCGTTTTTGCGGAAGGAGTCTTGGACAGGGGCGTTGGAACAAGGGTAATCTACCGCTTCTTTGACGAGTTGGCGGCGGAACCGCTGCCGGAGCTAAAAGGCAGGGGGATTACGGTGTCTGTTGGGGCGGCGTTCTACACGGATACACAGACGGATACCTTTGAGGCGCTGTACGAACGCGCAGATTTGGGGACGTATGAGAGCAAGCGGCACGGCGGAAACCATGTGACGTTCAATGAAAAAATGTAGCGGAATAGTGGCAGGAGTGGTTACTGATGCGATAAAACTTGAAAACCTACTAAATATATAGTATTATAGTGTATAGTAGGATATTGTCTACGAATACGAGGGCTATACTATGAAGATTTCAACCAAAGGCCGCTATGCATTGCGTATGATGATCGATCTGGCCGAGCATCAAAACGGAGAATACATTTCTCTAAAGACCATTTCGGAGCGTCAGAATATTTCCAAAAAATACCTCGAGCAGATTATTCCGGTCTTCAACAAGACCGATTTTCTGCGCGCGAACCGTGGCTCCCAGGGCGGATATCGCCTGGCCAAAGAGCCGGAAAAATATACAATTGGGGAGATACTGCGTTTGACAGAGGGGTCTCTGTCCCCGGTCGAATGCGTCGATCAGGATCCGATTGAATGCGATCGCAGTGCGGATTGCGTGATGCTGCCGATCTGGCAGGGATTGTCCAAGCTCATCAACGAGTATCTGGATGGGATCACGCTGCAGGATATTCTGGATCAACAGAGGGACCGTTATATTTATAATTATATAATATAGGAAGCGTTTCCATTGGCGTTTCCTTGAAGAAAGGAGTGAATTATTATGAGAAGTATAGAGACAAAGAAGGCACCGGCGGCGATTGGACCTTATTCGCAGGCGATCTGCAGCGGAGGCTTTGTGTACACCTCCGGGCAGATTCCGTTGGTTCCGGAATCCGGTGCGATTGAAGCGGTGGGAATTGAAGCGCAGACCAGGCAGGCCATTGAAAATCTGTCCGCTGTGCTTGAAGCGGCAGGCAGCTCTCTTGAAAAGGTAATCAAGACCACCTGTTTTCTCAAAGACATTGGCGACTTTGCGGCATTCAATGGAGTCTATGAGCAGTATTTCACAGGAAAACCGGCGAGGAGCTGCGTGGAAGTTGCGGCGCTGCCCAAGGATGCGTTGGTCGAGATTGAAGTGGTTGCGGAAGCGTGAGACGGAGAGGACAGAGGGTGGAAGTGGTTGCGGAAATGTGAGACAGGGAGGACAGAGGGTGGAAGTGGTTGCGAAAGCACGAGACAGGGAGGGCAGAGAATGGCAGCAGAACGGACTCGGATCGGCAAGGACGGCGTAGGAGGAACGCTTGCGATCGATCCGGAGTTTGAAATACTGAAGAGGGTACCGGTTCCCAAGGATCGTTTTGCGGTTCGCATCGTGCAGCGTTTGTGGCGAAACCTACCGAATAAGCAGCTTCAAAAAACGGAGGTTCAAGTGAACGAAATCCAGATACCGTCGCCATCTGCGCCCGGACGTTTCGTTCGTACGTTGTGCTATGCCGACAAAGACGTGAAAGAAGGGGAGACGCTGCCCTGCGTTTTGCTGCTGCATGGAGGCGCATTTTTGTTTCCGGCCTTTCCGTATCATTATCGCTTGGCGAAGCAGATCGTGCAGAGAATACGGTGCAGGGTGATTATGCCGATGTATGATTTGGCTCCGGATTTTGTGCCGCCTCTGCAGCAGGAAGAGGTGTTTGAATGTTATCAGCATATCCTTTTCGCTGCGGACTACTATTCTATTGATCCCGGGCGGATCGCTGTGATTGGAGACAGTGCCGGAGGGACGCTGACAGCGGCTCTGACACTGATGGCAAGGGATCGAAACGTGCCGATGCCGATTGCACAGGAGCTGTTTTATCCGAGTCTCGACCGAAGGCTTGAAAGCGATTCGATGAAGCGGTACCGGGATGTGCCGGTCTGCAACGGGGATTCGATTCAGAAGTATTATAAGCTGTGTCGATCTGATGAATATGTCGGAAATCCGGATTACATTTCGCCGGTGGAGGCCAAGTCTTTGGAAGGACTGCCGGAGGCCTATGTGGAAACTGCCGAGTTTGACGCGCTGCATGACGATGGGATCGCCTACGCCAAACGGTTGAAGGAAGCGGGCTGCCGGGTGGTACTCAACGAAACAAAGGGGACGGTACATGGGTTTGATATGGTGAAGAGCAGCCGTATTTTGGCCAGAGTGATCGACCAGAGGATCGCTTTTTTGCAGAAGGTTCTATCGCAA
>JAFUXY010000304.1 GCA_017477005.1 Lachnospiraceae bacterium
TGCCGTTTATCTGGAGGGACAGCAGGCTGGTGCAGGGCAGGGTGCCGGGGAATGATTTTGTGGACACGCTGCCATTGGCGAGACTCTGTCTGCCCGCGCTGGCGCACCATTCGATGACGGCTCTAGCAGAGCATTTTGGGATTTCCACAGAGGGCGCCCACCGCGCATTGAAGGACTGCTATATGACTTTTGAGGTATATGAAAAGCTCGGCCCGATGATTGCCGAGGCAGTGAAAAAGATCCCAAAATGCAGAAAGTGCGGCCGGCCTATGGTGCGGCGAAAGGGAAAATATGGGGAGTTTTGGGGCTGCAGCGGCTATCCGGACTGCACTTTTACGAAGAAACTATAGGAACTACAAAAATATAAAGGAGGAAACACGAACATGCTAAAAATTTCAGCACTGCCACAGGATCCCGAGGCGGCCGAGATCGTGAAGAAATTCATGAACGACCGGCTCATTCGATTGATGGAAAGGATTATTCAGGATGAAGTAGACTGGACCAGCGTATTTGGAGAGGGGGAATCAGACGAAGAGGGCACCGCAACAGGCGGTTCTGCTGGAGGCGAAATCGACATTGACGCCTTGATGAAGGACAGGAATTTTGCGGAAAATGTTTCCATGATGTATTTGCCGGACAACTATCCGATCGAAAAAGCCAATTATGAGTTTTTTGGTCTCTACAAGCTCTTGAAGGCCAAGGGAGAGTATGTGCCGGAACTTCCAATGGAATACATTCTTTATCATATCATTTGTGGAGAGGTAGAGCAGGTCGATCATATCCAAGAGGATATAGATTCCGGGATGTTTGATGAATTTGCGAACGATCCTTTTTTTGACGGCGCCGAGGACGAAGAATACACGACCATAGAGCATATTCCGGAGCCTGAAAGAAGCGTGGTATTGGCGGCTCTCGAGCAGGAGATTGAGGAAGACGAGGATACGCCCGAGGATATGATCCTCGATTTCGAAGACCTGCGTACCTATGGAGATCTCTGTTTCTGGGACGAAGATTTTGCGTTTCTGGATGATATGTCGGAGGAAGAACTGCTGAATTCCTCTTTCGGCGAGATGATGGGAATATCCGAACGCCGCGACCAAAAGGTGGTCGAGTTTGATATGGAAGGAAAGAACGTGAAACTGGATATGACCATCGCTCCGTGGGATATGGAAGACTGAAAAGGAGAAAAAAAAACGCAGCGCTTTCGCAGAAATTGCCTCTTTTGAAAGGTTGACAAAGAAGGTCGGCATTTGTATAATTGCAGTATTGCATACGAAGGAGAAAAAGATGCGAGTCAGCTTATTTGAAATCGCAGAGAGGGAAGAACAGACGGTACAGATGGCTCTATCGGCCGGTGAGATAGGTGTGTCCTTGCCGGAGCAGATAGGACAGGTGGAGTCTGTTGAGGATGTCGTTCTGGATTTTGACAGAGCGTGGCCGCACCGCATTTCTTTACATACCAGAGGCAGGGCGAAGGTATCGATCCCTTGCAGCCGTTGTCTGAAGGATGTAGAGATGACGCTGCCGTTTGCCGGGGAGGAGACTTTTTTCGAGGCAGAGGGCGTATGGAGCGGGGATTCGGAGGATCCGACGTCCACATTGTCGGATGGATTTTTGGATGTGGATGAACTGCTTCTCGGTCAGCTTCTTTTGGAAATTCCTTCGAAGGTATTGTGTCGCAAGGATTGCAAGGGGCTGTGTCCTGTTTGCGGGCAGGATTTGAATGTTGCGGAGTGCGGTTGCAATCGGTTTGTGCCGGATCCGCGTATGCAAAGATTATTGGATGTATTTTCCGAAAATTAAGGAGGTGTAGCAATGTCCATTTGTCCGAAGAACAAATCTTCCAAAGGAAGACGGAACAGCAGGAGAGCCAATTGGAAAATGAAGGCTCCTACTTTGGTCAAATGCTCCCGGTGTGGGCAGCTTATGATGCCGCATCGCGTGTGCAAGAACTGTGGTTCCTACAACAAGCGCGAGATTGTGGCGGTTGATTGATATACAAGGATACCCAAAGGTCAAAGGGACTGCTCCTTAAAAGAGCAGTCTTTTTTGAAAATAGGGGGAGGAATAGGGTATGAGTGAGTCTGTTTGTGTAGCGGTGGACGCAATGGGAGGGGACAATGCGCCTCTTTCGATCATTGAAGGGACCGTGAATGCGGTGAACCACCATCCGGAAATCCGGGTCAAATTAGTGGGGCTTGAACCTACGGTGTCGAGTACGCTGTCTACATTTTCATTTCCGTCCGACAGGATCGAGGTCGTGCCCGCTACAGAGATTATTGAGATGGCGGAGCCTCCGGTACTGGCCGTACGAAAGAAAAAGGATTCTTCTATTGTGGTGGGGTTGAATCTGGTGAAAACAGGGGAGGCGGACGCCTTTGTCTCGGCAGGCAGCACCGGCGCCATCCTCGTAGGCGGGCAGCTTGTCGCCGGGCGGATCCGCGGCATCAAGCGCGCTCCATTGGCTCCGCTCATTCCCACGATGAAGGGCGTTTCTCTGCTGGTGGATTGCGGAGCCAATGTGGACGCAAGACCGGAGCATTTGGTTCAGTTTGCCAGGATGGGATCGATCTATATGCAGCACATTATGGGCGTGAAGCGGCCCAAGGTCGGCATAGTCAATATCGGAGCGGAAGAGGAAAAGGGAAATGCCTTGGTCAAGGAGACCTTTCCGCTTTTGAAGAAAACAAAGGATATTCGCTTTATTGGGAGCGTGGAAGCCCGAGATATACCCAAGGGGCGGGCGGATGTGATCGTCTGCGAGGCCTTCGTTGGAAATGTCGTCCTCAAAATGATGGAAGGGATGAGCCAGATGTTTTTGTCCACGCTCAAAAAAGGGTTCAAAAGCTCTGTGCGAAGCAAGATTGGCGCGGCGCTGGCGCTTCCGTCGCTGAAAAAGGTGCTGAAGGATTTTGATACTTCGAAATACGGCGGCGCGCCGTTGTTGGGCTTGAATGGACTCGTGGTGAAGACGCATGGCAGCGCGGGCGCTACCGAGGTGGAAAATTCGATCGTGCAGTGTATCGCATTCAAGGAGCAGGATATTACCGGAAAGATACGGGAAATGTTGTAGAAAAGGAGGGGCTTATGGAATTTGATTTATTGAAGAAGCATATTTCTGAGGTATTGGGCGTGGATCCGAGCGAGATTACAAGAGATTCTGCGTTCGAAGAGGATTTGGGCGCGGATTCGCTCGACCTGTTTGACGTGATCATGGCGATTGAAAAGGAATTGGAAATGGAAGTGGATGTCGAAGCCTTGAAGGGGATCCGTACCGTAGGAGAGGCGGAGGAACTGATCAAAAAGACCGTCGGGAGCAAATAGGAGAAACCGGTTTGGAATCGATAAAAAAGCTAGAAGCAATAATTTCCTACCATTTCAAGGACAGCTCCTTGCTCGAACGCGCTATGACCCACAGCTCCTATGCCCATGAAAGGGAGGAATCGCAGATCAAGGACAACGAGAGGCTGGAGTTTTTGGGCGACGCCGTTTTGGAAATCGTTGTCAGCGATTACCTGTACAAGCATTTCACAAAAAAAACGGAGGGGGATCTGACAAAGCTGCGGGCTTCGTTGGTCTGCGAGCCGACATTGGCCTTTTGCGCAAGGGAAATCTCTTTAGGTAAGTTTCTCCGATTATCTCACGGTGAAAATGCGAATGGAGGAAGGGAACGGAATTCCATTCTTTCAGACGCATTTGAGGCGTTGATCGGGGCGATTTATCTGGATGGAGGTTTGTCTTGCGCAGGAGCGTTTGTAGAGGAAAGACTGCTTTCGGATATCGATCAAAAGCAGCTGTTTTTTGACAGCAAGACCAAGCTGCAGGAACGCACGCAGGGAAGCGGGATGGGTGAGATCTCCTACGAAATGCTTCGGGTGGAAGGACCCGACCATGCCAGGCGGTATACTGCGCAGGTTTTGATCGGGTCGAAAGCCATGGGTGTCGGGACCGGTACGTCGAAAAAGGCGGCGGAACAGGAGGCGGCCAGGGAGGCTCTTTTGCAGCTTGGTTTGTACGCGCCGGAGGCGGACGCTGCGTCCGGTTCTGACAAGACGGAGCGTTGAAGTGGCATTATGTATCTGAAAAGTATCGAAATGCACGGTTTCAAATCCTTCGCAAACAAAATCGTGCTGGATTTTCACAATGGAATAACCGGAATTGTAGGACCGAACGGCAGCGGCAAAAGCAATGTGGCAGATGCCGTTCGTTGGGTTTTGGGAGAACAATCCGCCAAGCAGCTCCGCGGAGCGAGTATGCAGGACGTGATTTTTGCGGGCACGGAAAACCGCAAAGCCTTGAGCTATGCTTATGTGGCGATTACCTTGGACAATGCGGATCATGTGCTGCCTGTATCCTTTGATGAAGTGACGGTGGCCAGAAGGGTCTACCGTTCCGGAGAGAGCGAATATCTGTTGAATGGCACGGCCTGCCGACTCAGAGATGTGAATGAGCTTTTTTACGACACGGGTATCGGCAAGGAGGGCTATTCCATTATCGGACAGGGACAGATTGAGAAAATTCTTTCGGGAAAGCCGGATGAGCGCAGAGAGCTGTTCGATGAAGCGGTGGGGATAGTCAAATTCAAAAAACGAAAATACACCGCCGAGAAAAAGCTGTCCGAAGAGCAGGAAAATCTGGTCCGTGTGGAGGATATTTTGGGCGAGCTGTTCAATCGGATTGAACCGCTCGAGAAGCAGGCGACCAACGCCCGGCGATTTCTTGAATTGAAGGAACGACAAAAACGGCTCGATGTCAATTTGTTTTTGCTGGATATGGATCGGCTCGATGAAGAACGGAAGGAGACAGACGGAAAAATCTCTTTGACCAGAAGCCAGCTTGACGATGCCAGACGTCTCAATTCCCGTCTCGAAACGGATTTCGACGAATTGGAAGAAAAGATGTCCGGGATCAATGAACGGATTTCGACATTGCAGGAGTCCGAGAAGAAATCCACGCAGCAAAAGGGAAATCTTGAACACGAAATTGGCATTCTAAAGGAGCAGATTCGCTTCAATGAATCTTCGCAGCTTTCTTCCGCCGGACGGATAGAGGAGCTTACAAACGAGCTGTCGGAAAAGGAAGCGTCGCTGGCGGACTATCTCAAAGAACGGGACAGCTTGCAGGAAAACGCGCTCCGTCTGCGGCAGGAAATAGAAAAGACCAGAGAAGAAAATCGCAAGGCCAGAGAAAGCACGGATCGTATTCATTCCCGCATCGGCGAAATCGATACGCAGGTGTTTTCTTTGATGGAGGAGGCGAGCAGTGCTTCTTCGGAGGAAGAACGCTTAAAAACCCTTGAAGAGCAGTGGTCGATCCGCCGGAGCCGCTTGAATTCCCGTCTGCTTTCACAGAAAACCCAGGAGGATGAACAGGCGCAGCGTTTAGAGACCTTGAAGGAAGAGCACAGCCTTCGCTTGAAGGAATTAGAAGCCTGCCGCAAGGAGTACCGAAAGCTTCAAAGGGACGAGGAGGAATGGAAAAGGAAGCGCGGGGCGGCTTCTAAAACGGTTCAGGAAAAAGAGGGAGAGATCAACCGAACCAGCTCCCGTCTGGATTCGATTCGTAGTATTGCCGAGCGTTATGAGGGCTATGGAAATGCCATCCGACGTGTTATGGAACAGAAGGACCGGGAGAGCGGTCTGGTGGGGGTCGTGGCCGATCTGATCCACGTCAAGCAGCAATACGAGACTGCGATTGAAACAGCGCTCGGCGGCAGCATCCAAAATATTGTGACGGAGGATGAGGATACGGCCAAGCGGATGATCTCTTTTTTGAAACGAAATCACGCCGGAAGAGCTACCTTTTTGCCGATTACAAGCGTGGATGGCCGTCGGAAAAACGCCAATCTGCCCAGTGTGGCCGGAGAGCCTGGCGTGATCGGAATGGCGATCGAACTGGTGGAATTTGACCCGCGTTATGAGGGAATTTTGTCGTATCTGGTCGGCAGGGTGGTCGTTTGCGAACAGATCGACGCAGCGCTTCTCCTGGCGCGCAAAAATCATTACTCCTTGAATATTGTGACATTGGAGTGGGAATACCTGCGTCCGGGCGGTTCTCTTTCGGGTGGCGCCTTCCGAAATTCCGGAAACCTGTTGTCCCGCAACCGCCAGATGGAGGAATTGAAGCACACGATCGACACGTTGACTTCGGAAAGAGACGCTGCCCAAAAACGGCTGTCGGATATCGATATGGCGCTCGCTCTATTGGAGGATGACAAGGCGGAGAACGCGGCCGAAACGGAGAAGGCCGTGCTTGCGGAAAACACGGCGAAGCTGTCGCTTTCGACCGCGGAGGAGGCGGTCAAAAAGGCGGATTTGGAGAAGCAGGAGATCCGCGAGGAAGAGCGTTCTTTGGAAAATGAACTGTCGTCTCTTCAAGAGAAAAAAGAGAAAAATGCCGAACGTCTTTTGCAGATGGAGGAGCAGAAAAAGCAGCTTCAAGCAGAAAAGGAGGCTTTGTCACAGACGCTTGCGGATCAGAGCGAGGCGGTCGAGGGCGCCCAGCAGCAGATGCAAAAAAGCGAGATGGAGGAGGCCGAGGCGCGGCAAAGGACATCGTTTGTAGAGGAAAATATTCATCGGCTGAAAAGTGAAATTGAGAAAAATAAGCAGGTGCGTGAGGAAATTCGCGTTTCTGCGAAGCAGCAGAAGGCGGATTCAGAAGAAAAGTCCGCGAAGATCCTATCGATTCAAGCGACCATCGAAGCGGCGGGGGATACGATCGGGCAGCTCCAGCAGACGATTCGGGATTCTCTGGCCGAGCGAGAAGAAATGGAGGCGAAGAAGAAGGGATATTTTGAAAGCCTGAAGGATATCTCGGAGCAGATCACCAATTTGGAAAAGGAGCTGCTTCGTCTCCAGACCCAGAAGGGCAAAACAGAGGATACGGTGACACTCCGGAACAATTACATGTGGGAGGAATACGAGCTGACCCGCCATGCGGCGATGGAACTGCGAGATGAGTCCTTGACCGACGTGCTCGGGATGCGGCGCATGCTGACCAATATCCGGGAATCGATTCGCGCGATGGGGAATGTCAATGTGAACGCCATCGAGGAATATGCTGAGACGAAGGAACGGTATGACACGATGAAGACGCAGCATGATGACATCGTAGAGGCCAAGGAAAAGCTCGAAGAGATTATCCGGGAGCTGGACGAGGGCATGCGAAAGCAGTTCACGGAGGGCTTTGCGAACATCCAGCGGGAATTTGACGCAGCTTTCAAGCAGTTATTCGGCGGAGGAAAGGGCACGCTCACGCTTTTGCCGGACGAGGATGTGCTTGAGACCGGCATTGTGATCGTGGCGCA
>JAFUXY010000305.1 GCA_017477005.1 Lachnospiraceae bacterium
ACGCTATGCTCCTGCAGATTGTGTCCCTCGCCCGGAATGTAGCTTGTCACTTCGATTCCGTTGGACAGACGTACTCTGGCAATCTTCCGAAGAGCGGAATTCGGCTTCTTCGGCGTCGCAGTCTTGACCGCTGTGCAGACTCCACGCTTTTGAGGAGAGGACGTCGATGTCGGACGCTTCTTCAAAGAATTGAAGCCCCTCTGCAGCGCCGGAGAATTGGACTTCTTTTGGGAAGTCGCCCTGCCCTTGCGTACTAACTGGTTGAATGTCGGCATAATTTCACCTCGCTTTCTATTTTATAATATTTATGAATACGAATACTGCCCAATCGGGCAGCATTCGCTATTCTACACACTTAATCCAAGGTTGTCAAGCCCACCGGTTCAGCTCCCAACCGGGTAAGCTCCCTTTCAAGCATTTCCTGCTGCTCCAGCTCGTTCTGAATCCGCTCTTCATAATCCGTATTCAACCGAATATCGCTGTAGCGCTTCATACCGGTACCGGCCGGAATCAGCTTTCCGATGATTACATTTTCCTTCAAGCCGTTGAGCGGATCGATCTTGCCCTTGATCGCCGCATCGGTCAGCACCTTCGTAGTCTCCTGGAACGAAGCCGCCGACATGAAGGAATTGGTCGCAAGAGAGGCCTTGGTAATACCCAGCAGCACCCGCTCGCCCTCGGCCTGCTCCCGTCCTTCCTCGGCGAGACGCTGATTCGTCTCCTCGAACTCCAGGAAGTCCACCTGCGCACCCGGCAGGAAGTCCGAATCTCCGGCGTTTTCGATCCGCACCTTGCGCATCATCTGGCGCACGATGATCTCGATATGCTTGTCGTTGATGTCCACGCCCTGCAAGCGGTACACCCTCTGTACCTCTCGCAAAATGTAATCCTGCACCGCCCGGATGCCCTTGATCCGGATAATATCATGCGGATTGACCGAACCCTCTGTCAGCTCGTCCCCCGCTTCCAACATCACGCCGTCTGCGATCTTGATATGCGAACCATACGGAATTAGGTAGGTCTTCGCCTCGCCCTCCATATTCGTGACTACGATCTCTCTCTTCTTTTTCGAATCGCGGATATCCGCACGGCCTGCGATCTCCGTAATAATCGCCAATCCCTTTGGCTTTCTCGCCTCGAACAACTCCTCGACACGGGGAAGACCCTGGGTGATATCGCTTCCGGCCACGCCGCCGGTATGGAAGGTACGCATCGTCAGCTGGGTACCAGGCTCGCCGATTGACTGCGCCGCAATGATTCCTACCGCCTCGCCGACCTGCACCGCCTGCCCGGTCGCCATATTCGAACCATAACACTTCGCGCAGATACCATTCTTGCAGCGGCAATTCAGGACGTTTCGAATCTTGACCTTCTCGATCTTCTTGCCGTCCTTGTCCACGCCAAACTCAATGATCCGTTCCGCTCTCGAAGGAGTAATCAAGTGATTGGCCTTCACAATCCGCTCGCCCTTTTCATCGTAGATATCCTCGCAGGCAAAGCGACCCTTGATTCGCTCCTTCAGATCCTCGATCACTTCGTTGTTTCCATAGACGAACCGCGACACATACATGCCCGGCAGCTCAACGCCTTTGCCTTCGACGCAGTCCCTTTCCCGGATGATCAACTCCTGAGAAACATCGACCAAACGCCTTGTCAGATAACCAGAGTCCGCCGTACGCAGCGCCGTATCCGACAACCCCTTCCGGGCTCCGTGCGCCGACATGAAATACTCGAGCACGTCAAGACCTTCACGGAAGTTCGACTTGATTGGCAGCTCGATCGTCCGCCCGGTCGTATCCGCCATCAGCCCGCGCATCCCGGCCAGCTGCTTGATCTGTGCGTTCGAACCACGGGCGCCCGAATCCGCCATCATGAAAATATTGTTGTATTCATCGAGGCCGTCCATCAGATCCTTTGTCAGCTCGTCGTCCATCATATTCCAAGTGGAAATCGTCTGACTGTAGCGCTCTTCCTCTGTAATATAGCCTCTCTGGAAATGCTTCTTTATCTTTTCAACCTTGTCCTCCGCTTCCTGGATCAACTGCTGCTTCTGTTCCGGCACAGTCATATCCGAAATCGAAACCGTCATAGCTGCCAGCGTGGAGTACTTGTAACCCATCGACTTGATATCGTCGAGCACTTCCGCCGTCTTCGTCGCGCCGTGCTTGTCGATAATCTTCTCCAAAATTTCCTTCAGATCCCGCTTCTTGACGTGCCTCTCCACTTCGAGCTTCAAAGCATCCTCTTCGATGGAACGATCCACGAAGCCGAGATCCTGCGGGATTACCTCATTGAACAGGAACCGTCCCAACGTAGATTCGACGTTTGCGGTCTTTTTGCCCTCTGCGGTTTCCTTTTCCACCCGCACCTTGATCTTGGCGTGCAGGGACAAAAATCCGTTCTCGTGAGCCAAAATCGCTTCTCTGAGATTGCGGTAATAACCCTCGATCCGGGAAATCCGCTTTCCTTCTTTCGATTCGCCCTCAGCCAAGGGCTTCTCCACCAAATGGGTCTCTCCGGTCACCGGATCCTTTTCTTCTATTTCATAATATACCTTGTACTCGCCCTTCGCGCCCGGACGAAGCTGCGTCATATAGTAGATGCCAAGCACCATATCCTGTGAAGGCACTGCCACCACGCCACCGTCCGAAGGCTTCAAGAGGTTGTTCGGAGACAAAAGCATGAAGCGGCATTCCGCCTGCGCTTCCGCCGTCAACGGCAAGTGAGCCGCCATCTGATCCCCGTCGAAATCCGCATTGTAAGCGGTACAAACCAACGGATGCAGCTTGATGGCTTTTCCTTCAACCAAGATAGGTTCGAAGGCCTGAATGCCCAAACGATGCAATGTTGGCGCACGATTCAACATCACTGGATGTTCTTTGATTACGTCTTCGAGCACATCCCACACCTCGGGCTGCAGCTTTTCGACCATTTTCTTGGCGCTCTTGATATTGTGCGCCTTGCGGTTCGTCACAAGCTCCTTCATCACGAAAGGCTTGAACAATTCAATCGCCATTTCCTTGGGCAAACCGCACTGATAGATCTTCAGCTCCGGCCCGACCACGATGACCGAACGCCCGGAATAATCCACACGTTTTCCCAGCAAGTTCTGGCGGAATCGCCCGGACTTTCCTTTCAGCATATCCGACAAGGACTTCAAGGCCCGGTTGCCCGGTCCCGTCACAGCGCGTCCACGGCGGCCGTTGTCGATCAGCGCATCCACCGCCTCTTGCAGCATACGTTTTTCGTTTCGGACTATGATCTCCGGCGCGCCCAGATCGAGCAGACGGCGCAGCCGGTTGTTTCTATTGATAATGCGGCGGTACAGATCGTTCAGATCCGATGTCGCAAAGCGCCCGCCGTCGAGCTGCACCATCGGCCGCAGATCGGGTGGAATCACCGGGATTACATTCATGACCATCCATTCCGGCTTGTTGCCGGACTCGCGGAACGCTTCGACCACCTCGAGCCGCTTGATGATCCGCGCCCGTTTCTGGCCAGTCGCCGTCCCCAATTCATCGGACAGCGTCTCGTACTCCTTGTCGAGATCCACTCCCGCCAAAAGCTCCCAGACAGCCTCCGCGCCCATGCCGACCCGGAACCCTTCGCCATGATTCGTCCTCGCCTCCTGATACTCTGCCTCATTCAAAATCTGCTTGAACGTCAGCGGCGTATCCTTGGGATCCAACACGATATAGGCGGCAAAATACAGCACCCGCTCCAACACCCTTGGCGACAGATCCAAAATCAGTCCCATCCGGGACGGAATCCCCTTGAAGTACCAAATATGAGACACCGGTGCCGCCAACTCGATATGGCCCATCCGCTCGCGCCGAACGGAAGCCTTTGTTACTTCCACGCCGCAGCGGTCGCAGACCACGCCCTTGTTCTTGATGCGCTTGTACTTGCCGCAGGCGCACTCCCAGTCCTTCGTCGGTCCGAAGATCTTCTCGCAGAAGAGGCCGTCGCGCTCGGG
>JAFUXY010000306.1 GCA_017477005.1 Lachnospiraceae bacterium
CACAATGGCCTGCTCAAAGATCCCGCGTACCGCTTTTCGAAACCGCTTGCGCGTCCACGCTTCTTCCGTCTCTTCTCTCAGATGATCGCCATCCTCGTTCAACGCCTCAAAAGACGCGACACGAAGCATCCCGTCCAAGTGCAGGATGAACCGCGGCCGAAAATAGAATTCAATCGTAATCTCACCCGGCTGTCTGGCCACAGGCTCCTTCAACGCGGCAGACAAGGCTGCTTTTCGATCACGGATCGTACTCGTATCCAGCGCCCCCGATCCATCTTCTTTTCCAGAAGAGGCGCTTCCTATGGTACAGCCAACGCAGAACAAGCCTAGAAACAGGAAGAGCAGACCACACCGCCAGCGACTCGAACCGATCATCACTCAACCAGCCCCAGTTTTTGACAAGCATGGTAGATACCGTCCTCATGCAGATCGTCTGTGATAATCCCCGCCGATTGCTTTGCAACCTTGGATCCATTGCCCATCACCACCGAAAAACCAGCCGCGCGCAGCATGGCAAGATCATTGGCGCTGTCTCCAAACGCAATTGTATCCGAAATATCCACACCAAAATGGTCGCAGATCCTCTGTATGGCAATGCCCTTGTTGAAACCCGCAGGAACCATCTCCACCACCTCGGGATTGTGGATCATGAACTCAAACTCTCCGTCCAACGCACGCATACAGCCTTCATGCTCATTTGGCTCGGTTGCGCACGAGAGCTTTGAGACCTCCCAATCGCCCCAGTGCTCATCGATATCCAGCAAATTTTCGCCCATTTCCCGCTTCAATTTTTGCCCGAAGGATTCGCCCTGGAAATCCTCGTCTTTCATATACAGGAACTCCCGTCCCTCCAGAATCGGACGAAACCGAAACGAACGCAGCGTCTCTATGACCCTGGCCAGATAGTCGTTTTCAAGCCTGTGATAATACACGACCTGTCCGTCGTACTCAAAACAGGTACCGCAGCCGGAAACAATCCCGTCGAATCCAATGCCTAAAAGCTCCTCTGACTGAATAAACGCCTTCGTCCGCCCGGAATTGATGAACGCCATATGCCCGTTTTCCCTGGCCTTGCGAACTGCAAAAACTGTACTCTCCGGTATCACGCTTTTGTCATCCCATAGTGTACCGTCTATGTCAAAAAATAATAATTTTCTACCCATAGCGTTGTATTATAGCACACCTTTTCTCCAATTCCTAGAAAAATATTAGGCAAAAAGCAGATTTTTCACTCAGACCATACGATATTCCACGTCCGCAAAGCATACCTTGTCCATGTAGCAAAGTTTTCTCGGCTCCTTGATATTGACTGTCTCTCCATTGACAAACGTGCCATTGGTCGAATTCAAATCTTCAATATAGTAATCCTCCCCCTCCCTCCATATTCTTGCATGGTGGCGGCTGACAGCCGCAGAATGCAGCAGCACATCATTTTTCTCGTCCCGACTGCCGACCCGGTATTCCTTCTTGTCCAGCACATAATCGTTTTCATTTCCATCCCCTTCATAGACCAGCCGTCCAAAGCAGCTTTCGGCCTTGTCCGCAAGCAGCACCGTAGGCGTGCTCAGATTGTCTTCCGGATGGTAGATCAGATCTTCTTCTAAGTCTTTGGGCGGAAAAACCTCTTCCTTTTTCTTTCGGAACCGGTCAAACCATTTTCCAGGGCCGTTTTTTATCCTTCGACGGATTTTCACAATCCAAGATTCCTTTTCGTCTTCTGAAAACCCGGATTCCTCCGGTGCATACATATCCAGCAACGCCCTGTCTCCATGAAAAATATCGGACGCGTAATCTTCCTGGTACTCTGTCCTGCCTTGCGATGCGTAATCTCCGGGAGGATCCTCTTGTTCTGGAGAATTCACGGAAAAACCCCTACTCGCCTCTTCCGGCCTCATCGCGTCGTGTAATTCTTCCTTTAACTCATCCAACGAAAACGCTCCCTCGTTCAACGTCTGATACCCTCCGTAGACAATCTGTACCATTCTCTCATCCTCCTGATCGATCATAGGCATCAAATATTCATACAGAGAGAGAAGCGAGTCCTCCATCTTTCGATCCTCGTCCGGCGAAAAACAAAGCTGTACCTGCCTGTGACTTTCGTGCCCGCTAAGATACAACGTATCCTGCCTCAACAGGATATGGCTGTCAGCGATCAGATATTCATCCAGCGTTTGATATGCTTCAATCACGCCCAACAAGATCTCACAAAGCCTGCGGCAATCCAATCCCTCCTGCTCCATAATATGCTGCATACTCTTCTTTCCTGTAATATCATACCAAAGCTGTCGTTTTCCTTCTTCCCAAAGCGTGAAAAAGGGCAGCAGCACCGGGATCTCGTTGTTTTTCAGCATCTCCTCTTCAAAAGCACTGACTTCCTCTCGCTGAGACAGGATCATATAACTTGCTCCGGCATTTCGCCGATATGTGATCTTGTTTTCTTCCATCTTACTTTCCCATTCCCTCCAACGCATCCTTTCCCATCTGCAGAAGTCGAAAGGTCTGCAGCGCCTTCCAATCATCCGGTCCGGTGTTTTCTACAAAGGAAAAAGCGTCTCTATAGAGCGCAAACGATACTCCCATCATCCCATAAATCACCAACAACGCAATTCCAAACACCCAGGCTGCCTCCACCGTCAGAGAGGCACGCAAGCTGCCACCCCTGGTCATGAAAGACCTCCCATATGCTGCATCGACAGATACATCACAAATCCAATAAAAATACAGGGGATGAACGGGAGCTCGAAATGCCGCTCCTTGTGAAAGAAAACCATCGCCATGCCGCCCGCTACAGCCGCCAACAGAGATGCAATCCACAAGAGGATCAGATTGTCCCAAAATCCCAGAAAGATACCGGTCACAGCCAAGAGCAACGCGTCTCCCTTTCCGATTTTCTCATGGGAAATCACACTGACCACGTAGAGACACAGACCTATACAAATCCCACCCAGCAAATTCCAGATAGAAATCCGCCCATACCACAGGTGAAAGACCAGGCCCACAATCGCTGAAAGCACCAGTGGCACCAATCCTATCTGCCGCTCCTTCATATCCCTGAAACTGAAATATCCCAAAATTCCAAACAAACCCAACATTTCCATCGCTTTATCCCCCATTTTACTTTGCGCATTTTGAGCAGGCATGATAGCCGCTCTGCTTCGCCTTCTCCTCTGTCGTCACGCGGATTGTCCGTTTCAATCCACTGCATCCCAATTTCGTATGATAATTTTCTCCATAACTGGTAATATACACCGTCCCCGCATATCCCCGGCACAGTGGACAGGGATAATACTTGTGTCCGCTCTGGTTTCGCTCCGCCTCAACCGCCGCCAAAGATACCGGCCGAATCGAAGGATTCAAATAACTGCATGAAGCGTCTTTGTGATAGGCTGACCCGGTTTCCGTAACATAAACGCAGTCACTTGCGTCTTCCGCTTCCTCTCCTTCTTTCGGGTCAAACCCTACCCACCGATGCGCTTTCGCACGCTGAGAAACAGCAACCGATCGGATCCCGAAAAAAGAAACCGGCAGCGGCACCTTGTACGACACCACCAGATCCACATCTTTTTCATCGACCTTGCTTTGTGAAAAATCAAACCCGACAATTCCAAAATGAACCACAGAAACCGGCGTTTTATGCATCAAAATCCGAATTTTTGCCAAATCCACCGCCACTGTTTTCCATTTTTCATCACTCTGCGACTCTAACGCTGCAGAATCTTCTTCCTTTGATCCTTCCTTTTCCCTAGCCTCCTTTTCCGCGTTAGACAAGCTGCCGCTCGCTACCGCTACTTCTCTGGCTGTCTCGTTGAGCGCCACCGCAACACCCCACTCTACAGTCAAAATTCGAAAAAAGAGCAGCACACAGGCGCATAAAAAGACGAAAATGGGCAGCGTCATCGAAGCTTCCACAGTGTAGCTTGCCTTGCGCCAAAGAAACCATTTTTTATGGGTTGCAGAAGGATGCCTCCTCGAAATAGAACAAACAGCCGCCACTACTGTTTTGAAAAGATTTGCCTGCAAGAAAAGAATTTTATGAAATTGATTTAGAATTTGTTTATTAAGCACCCAATTCGTTTTCAAAAGAGGCATCCTTCCACAACCCATTAATGTTATTTCACGCAACTATTGTCTCCACTGGAGGGGCCAAATAGTTACTTTTACTCCAAATACGACATCTCCGCTTTTTGTAAAAAGGTGTACGCGTCCGGCGGCTGCGCGATCGTCACCATACTTCCAAAGGTAGGCGCGCCCGAAAAGGGAAGCTCCGCTGACGCGCAGTACAGAACCGAATCCATTCGTATATTCCGATAGTCCGGATAAAGCCGCAGTTCATTCTCGATCAGATCCAACGCTCGAAGCCCGGCATTTTTTTCCGAAACCATCGTCAACATGGCACACAAGCATCCCTGATAATCCATCCCGGATGCGCTCGTCTTCGCCTTTGCTTCCACCTTCAAACAAGCCGGAAGCGACAATATACCGCTCGTCCATTCCGCCGACGTTTTGATGATCGGGATTTTTCCCCCGCTAAGCAGTGTACGCACATCCATAACACTTTCGATATACACCCATGCCGCTATGATTCCTTGCTGTAATACCGGCGCAATTTCGGGATTCATCACAGCGAAAGACAAGGCTACCGCCACCGCCCTCGCTTCCATTTTCTTGGTTTCATCTTTCTCAAATGAAACCAAATTCATAGCGCCCCGATAAATCAGCAGCTTTTCTACGGTCTTTTCCAGATTCTTCTCGTCGCTGTCATATTTTCCAATGATATATTCCAACTCATACTGCATCCCTGTTCTTTTTTTTGGGATTCTTATAAGAGGCAAAACGATCCATCAGATAATATTGATACCGCAGCCGATCCATCATACTGACAGAAGGAACGCTTGCGTTCCCTTGGGCAAGGCTGCGCTCTGAGACAGGCTGTTCGACCGACAACGCAGCGCTTGATACCGCTTCCTTTGGCAACACCTGTTCGAGAATACTCTTATTCTTCCATTCCGCCACCATGGACATCGGATTCCCGACAGAGGCAGCCTCTTCTTTTGTCAATGCGGTTTCAGTCCACTCAGGCTCCTCATATTCAAAATTCGCCAGCTCTTCTTCCGTCAGACTCTCCAAATACTCATTTCTTTCTTCCACCGCTTCAGAATACGCATCCTGGCTTTCGGAAATATTGTCCTGCCAGTCGAAATCACCGGCACGAATTTCCTCAGAACGCCCTATCAATCCGTCATAGACATCGCTCGGTATACCATACAACGCGGCCTTGGCGCATTCCTGCATGAAGGGAGCAC
>JAFUXY010000028.1 GCA_017477005.1 Lachnospiraceae bacterium
CCAATCGTATAGGGTAGTCAAGCCGCTCATCGTAATCCGGCGTGCTTTCATAGATATCGTTCTCCGTCACAAGGTAGCCATCTATGGATACCTCGCCTCCCGCAATCTCCACCTCGTCTCCCGGAATGGCGATGATCCGTCCAACTCTTTCCCGTCCATCCGCTTCATACACGACCACCTCTCGAGAAAGATAACTCTTGTCAATCCGCAGGTACAGAACCAGATCCCCGTCGGAGAACCGCGGCTCCATTTCTGAGCCGTCCACCGTGTGGATTCCAAACAGCTACAAAAAGAACACGACCAAAAATCCTATTATGAAAATCAACCGAAACAAAAAACTGAAAATATCCCGCCGATCCCGCAGCCTTTTCCTGCGCTTCAAGATCATTTCCTCGGTAGGCCAGAGATCCTTTTGCTCCTGTCTCTTTTTCTCACGCTTCATGTTTCTTCGGAAGCTGGTTCTCCGCTTTTTGTACCGACTGTGCCAAAAGCTTTTTGTACCTCATATGAAGGATGCGGTAGAGGTTTTGATAATCCTGATCCAACAGCGCGATCTGCTTCCACACATCGTCCTCATCTACCCCGCCAAACAGCCTGTGGCGAAAACGCATCTTCTTCAGCCTGTTTTTCACATCCTCAAGAGTCACCGCCGCCATAGATTACCTCATTCCTTTTCGTATCCGCCACGCCACTCCACCGGCTCCGATCCCCAGTAAAATCAAATACGGCAGAACATCCGTCTCCACACCCGCCATGACAGGAAGCATTGCGAGCAGCGACAGAGCGGACTCCGCCTCCCCCCGCTGTGCCCGCAGCGCCTTCGTAGGCTTCATATAAAACACAATGCTAATAGGTTTCTCCGGAATTTCCTTGAACTGATAAAACTTCTCTTCATCGTTGTATTCCAAATAGTCCTCTGCACCCGTTTCAAACTCCAGATCTTCTCCGCTCTCGTAGTTCTCCCCCTCTATATAGGAAAAAACCGCAGTAGAATAAAACACAAAACCAGTTCCGTCTTCTTCTGACAAACCGTTTTCCTCGTATTCTCTATCATCCTCCGACAACGCCATCCCCGGCTCTCCAGTCAGACTGACCGAAAGCGCTTCCCCGTTGTCTCCGGAATAATTATTCGCCAAAGCAAAATTCGATTCTCCGACCTTGTTCTCGAGTACTGAAACAAGGCTCGATTCCCCGATCTCATTCTCGAAATCTGCGTTCTCTGTCTCTTCGGAGTCTTCCTCTCTATAAAGAGAGACTATTTTTCCAACCTCGATCTCCCTGTCTTTTCTTGTATAGAGAACCTTGTCGGAAGAATCATCAATGTACAGCACGTTGTAAACAACGGCATCCTCACGCACTTTTTCTTCCCAAAAAGCCGTATCCAGCACTACCCCGGAATCGCTCAAAAGCTGCTCTTCTTCATCCTCTACCGATTCTTCCAGGTCTCCTTCGTCTTCTTCCACCGAAGACTCTGTATCTTCGAGAACGGCTGTCTCTGTCCCGGAGTCCGATCCCGTCTGCCCTTCACCTGCATCGGGAAGCACTGCCACTAGATCGCCCCCTTCTGTTTCTGATTCTGTATCTCCTGCGCCTACATCCGCCGCAGATGCATCCGCTTCCGCCGCATTTACATCGACTCCAACTGTCTGTGCCTGTGCATCCTGCGATCCATCCTGTCCGAAATCCGTTGCTTCACTCCCAGTCCCAGAATCCTCCTGCGTTTCTTCGCTCGTACCGCTGTCCGGCGATCCTTCGCTGGAACTGTCTCCGGTATCTCCTTCCAAAGATGCTTCTTGTGTGGATCCATCCGCAGAAACAGCTCTATCGATACGATCCGTCTCTTCCCCTTCCGCAGCACTGCCCTGCGAGCTGCCTCCATCTGCAGAAGCACCCTGCCCGTTTGTTTCCTCATCTAAAGAGGTTTCGTCTTTCTCTGCTTTTGAATCCGAAGACGAATCGTCCTCAAAATCATCCGCGAAGTCGTCAGAGCCATCCGAATACTCCTCCGACTCCCCATCTTCGTCGGACTCCAAATCGTCTCCGCTTTGTTCCTCTATATCCTCCTCATCCTCAGCTTCTTCCTGTACATCCTCCGTCTCATATTCGCTATCCTCTTCGGAATCTATGTCGTCTGCGGGTTCCACTTCCGCAGAAAAATCCTCCGAATCCGTTACTTCTTTGTCGAGCAAAAGATCCGCATACTCTCCGGAATACTCTCCTATATCTTCCAAAGTAGCAACGGAACTGCTTTTCCATATAGCCAGGATACAAAACGCTGCCACAAGAAGGGCTCGCATTTCTTTTTTCATATCATCCCACCCCTTCTGTCCCCAAGATAGAAAGCACCTGGCTGCCGTTCTGATTGGCCTGGGCGAGCATGCTCTGGCTTACGTTTTCAAGCAAGTTGGACTTGACATAGTTCACAACTTCCTCTGCTACATCCGTATCCCGAATTCGCGACTCAGCGGCCGAGGTATCCTCCGATGATATTTCGTTGATCTTGATACTGTGTTCGAGCCGGTTCTGCTGGGCCCCTATGCGGGAACGCGTGGCAGAGAGCTTTGAAAGAGCCTTTTCGGCCCGGTCAATCGCATCCGTCGCCCCCCACTCCGTCCGCACATCCAACCCTTCGATGCCCAAAATCCGATTGGAAAGCTCATCTATCTTGACCTCTGTACGGTCAGAAACCTCAGAACTCTTCTGTATCCCGACCGATTTGTTGTCTTTTTTCTTGTATTCTGCCTCTTCGTATATAGCCCTGGGACCAAACGTCTCATAGGAATACGTCGTAATGCTCTTCGTCTGAGGCGTGGGCGTATGCACCTCCCTTTCGGTAGTTTTCGCCGAGGGATTCACTGCACTAAACTTCCCCTCTACCGAAACCCGCACCGTGAAAGACTCCTGGCCGGAGCGAAAATCAGAGGAAGTATGATCCTGTAGCGATGTATAAGAAATCTGAAAACTGCTGTTTCCATAGGTGAATTTGAGTCCGTTTGTCACGTCTCCGGCATTTAGATTTTGATTTCCTGACACTAAAGCGTCCCACGCTGCTTTGCTTGCAGGATCCTCGTCAAACTTCACGGATTTGCTGCCACTGAGCGAGCTAAATCTGGCATTCGAATTGGGATAGAGAATGGTAATCCCCATCGTGGCTTCGCCCATCAGGAGG
>JAFUXY010000307.1 GCA_017477005.1 Lachnospiraceae bacterium
AGTGGAATTCCGCCCGCAAGATGTCGAAGCTCAGGGAGACGGTGGGCGAGGACATGGACGAACTGGAAGAGAACGAGGAGGAAGCGTCCAATTCCGCCGGAAATACGGCGGGAGGGATCAGTCCTTTCAAGCGGCAAAATCTGGTTGATCCGGCTTCGCTTACCATCTTGCCGGAATACGAGGCGGCGTTTGAGGAAAATAATGAGCTCGTAGGATGGCTGAAGATTCCAAACACAACGATCGATTACCCGGTGGTGCAGAAAGCGGAGGACAACGAGTATTACCTTTCGCACTCTTTCGACAACGAACCGGACAGCGGAGGCACGTTGTTTGTGGATTATCGTTCGGATATTGCGAACCCAACGACGAACACAATCGTCTATGGGCACAATATGCACAACGGCACGATGTTCGGGACGATTAGCAATTATTTGGAACGGGACTTTTTTGACAGCCACAAGAAGATCAAATTCAACACGATTTTTGAAAAGAGAAACTATGAGGTAGTTGCGGTTTGTCTGGCGGAGGTGATCTATCAGGACGACAACAGCTACCGGTATTACAATTTCATCCAGGCATCTAATATGGCGGAATGGCAGGCGTTTGTCGCTAATGTGAAAGCGCTTTCGGTATTTGATGATCCGATCGAGCTTGAAAAGACGGATGAGGTGCTGACGCTATCCACCTGCAATGATTATGTACAGGACGGGAGGCTGTTTTTGGTGGCAAAGCGGGTGAAGTAGTGGATTGACAAAATATGAAATTGTGGTATAATCATATTTTAAAGAATAAACCGTTTCAAACATCGAATCACCTCCTTTCTTCAAACTAGGAGGAAATGAAACGGCAATTAAAAGAATAACATAATATGGATGGTGATTCAATGTAAAAAGTGTGTGAAATTCGGTTTTTTCCTAGACACGCCACAATATTTGGGTTATAATTACCTAGATATTGTGGTGTTTTTCATGTTCACTGAGTGAACGTGATTCGAAATGACAGTTTTGGGATTGAGACGAAAGTTTGGAAAGTAGTTTTTGACTCAATCCTTAGATGAAGGGGTGCCGAAGAGGATGCGTAAAGGTACGAAAATAGGATGGTTGCTGATCGCTCTGTCCATTATGCTTTCTGTCTGGGTGATTACGAGCGAGGGTACAGTTGCGGACTTTGAGGAACAAGCTGGTATAGAAAATGACGGGCAGTCCGAGGGAGAATTGGATGTAGAGGTGTACGATGGTTCCGAGGGCGAGACTGCGGACGAAGAGGTCTGGGACGGAAACGAGGATTTGCACGAAGCTGACGGGGAATCCGAATCGGATGCCGAGGGGATGGTGGTAGAGAATCCCAGCGGCATTGGATTTGGGGCTTCGAATGGCACGGCGAAAGATGACGAAGCCTATTCGATGCGGGAGATGTCGGAAGAGGGCGACGAAGAGATTGAGTCCGCGTCAGTCCAGGAGGATGACGGCGATGCAGCGGAAGCGGATGTGGTCGAAGAGGATGACTCAGATGAGGCTGCAGCGTTGGAGGAGGCGTCGGCCAGTGCGGGTGACAGTGTTTCTAAGGCAACGCAAAATTCCGGCACAGCAGACCAGGCAGATACGAGGGAGGCGGCGGTAGACAAGACAGAGACGACGCAGGCAGCTCAGACCGCGGCAGACGATGCCGCAAAGAAGAGTAGTGCCGAATCTTCAGAAGCAAAGACATCGGAAGAAAAAGCGACAGAGGAAGTGGAGACGGCGACAGCTGCTCCCAAGAAGCTTTCAAGTGATTCTGGTTTCGTGACTTCGAACAGCGGCCGCACGCTGGAGAAATATACTGGATCTTCGAGCAATGTGATCGTTCCGAATGGGATTACGACAATTGCATCCAACGCATTTTCCGAGGCGAGTGCGGTGAATAGTGTGACTCTGCCAGCGACGCTGTCTTCACTGCGGCAGGATGCATTTCGGGGAAATCCTTCGATCGCTTCCTTTTCAAGCAATAGTGGGAGCTTTCCGGCGTACAACGGCTGTATCTATATGAACAGCGGAAAGACGCTGTATATTGTGCCGGAGGGAAAGAGCGGCACAGTGAATGTTCTCGACGGTGCGACGGCGATCCAAAATGGTTCGTTGACGAATTGCTATGCGGTGAGCCGCATTGTGATTCCGCCTTCTGTGACAAAGATTGATGGCATTCAGCAGGCGCATACGGTATCCGAAATCGTGGGCGCGTCCGGTACGGCGGCGGAAACCTATGCGATGAACAATGGAATTGAGTTTGTTTCAGGCAGCTCTTTGAGGACAGCGAAGAAGAATGCGGGCAGCGGATTGTCCGTAGTGCAGGCGGCTGTTGAGCCGATTATTACGAGCGAGGATATGGTGCAGGCTCCCACCAACAATAGCAGCGGTGGGGATGATACTATGTACTACATAGATGGCTCCGAGGAAAACATCGAGTATTACGATGGGAATACAGGGACGAGCAGTACCGGGAGCAGCACAGCCCAGAGGAATCGCGAGGATGATGAGGACGAAGAGTGGTATTATGACGAGGAGTACGATGTGCCGGATGATGCAGTCGCCCAGCAGCCGGTTCCGCAGCCAGTAGCTCCGGTGAACGGCTCAGGAGCGGTGCCCTATGGTGCTGTTGCATCGCACACGCTCGATGCGACGCCGAAGACAGCAGATGGAGATATTGACCCACGATTTGTGTTCTGTGCGGCGTTGTTTTTGGGAGGCTTGACTGTGCTGTTTTTCTCACATCGCAAGACGTATGCCTACGTTGTGCGGAAGAATCCGATTCGGGACGAGGATGAGTTGGATTGAGGAGTGGGATGATAATAAACCCCCGCCTGTTGGAGATTTCCGGCAGGCGGGGATTTTTCATGGCGCTGTATACAAATTTGAGCTGCGGAATACGGTGTTGGAGGAGCCGACTTGGTTGACGGCGATCCTGTCGCCGGGGGCGAGGTCTTCGTCCTTCACCTCGAGGCACTGGCCGCTGCGGTAGGTGGATTTTACCCGCTCCCCGTTCACGTAGACCCGGCTCCACTTCGAAAAATTGTCCCCGTAGATATGCGCCGCGCCGTCGAAACGGTAGACCGAATCGATGCGGATGGGCCGGGAACCCATTACCACAGACGAAGCGGGGTACAAATCCTCGCCATCGTAGGCATAGCATTTGCCGTAGAGCAAATCGTACTGGAGCAGTCCGAGCCCGTGGAGATAGGCGTTTGAACTGGCTTTGACTCCGGCCGCCGTCGTGGATTGATTGTAATCTAAAATCGTTCCGTCGTGGATGCCGAGCCGGTCGAGATAGACGGACGCAAGCTGATAGGAGGTCAGGTCGACGTCCTCCTTTTCCATCCCAAAATTGTTCCACGTCACGTACTTCGTCTGATAGAGATCCCCGGTCGCGACCTCGTGTTCGTACAACCCCATCGTTGGCAGATGGTCGCCGAAGCAGATCAAAAGCGTGTCCTCGTCCCGGCTTTCCAGCATTTTCACATACTCCTCGAGAAATTCGTCCACATTGTGGATGCGATTCGTGTAATA
>JAFUXY010000308.1 GCA_017477005.1 Lachnospiraceae bacterium
GAAGAGCTCTGTCCGCCGCCGCAAATATCGTCTTCTTTTGGAGCTCGCTATCCGCATCCGCCAACACCGGAACCGCGTATTTGAAAACAAGATTGGCATCATTTTCGCCGCCGAGAGCGAACCCTCCGATGGGCAGATAATAATTGAGCCTGGAAGCGGCTCTCGTCACCTCCTCGGAAGCGGCCGGATCCAAGGAAAATGTGAGGTTGATCACGGACACAAAATGATAAAGCTCCTCATCCTCACTGGGGAGGAACAAAAATTCCCCAAGGACGCTCTGACCTGTCGTCCCGAAATCCGCAACCTCCGCGCGGAGCATATCGGAGGGACTGTTCAGCTCCTCCGCTGTGAAAAGGGACATTTCCCCGATCATGTCGTTGTTTTTCAGTTCTTCCTCCAATGCCTTCAACAGCTCCTGTTTTCTTTCATTCATTGTATCGACTCCCTCCTGATAATCGTGTGCATCCTGCAACAGTTCCTTATTTGAGTTTTTTTCGGATGGTCAAAATATTTTTTTTGTCTCTATACTCGTAGGAAACATGATCCATATTCTCCTTCACAAGAAAGATGCCAAGCCCGCCAATGGGCCGCTCTTCGGGAGGCAGATCCAGATCCGGATCCTCCCGGCGAAGCGGGTCGTAGGGCGTGCCGTTGTCCATCAGGGTGATCTCCACCCTTGTGGGATGGCTCAGGATCTCCACCAAAACAGTCGCCAGCCCCACCATATTCTGATAGGCGTAGTGCGCAATATTGACAAAAAGCTCTTCTACAGCCAGATCAATCTGCATCCGTATTTCGTAATCGCAGTCCGCAGTCTCAAGCTCTTGGTTGACAAAAGCCAACACCTCATCCAGATTTTCGGTTTTGGCCTGCACGGTCAGCTCTTTCATAAAGTCTCTCCTTCTCTGCTTTAGTATTCTCCCTCAAAGGCAAAGGACAGTCCCTCACCGGCCTCTTCCTCTTCATCCTCCCAAAAAATCTGCCGATCCTTCAAGTAGATTTTTCCGTTTCCATTTTCATAAAGGGTCTCCATGTTGGCATTTCCATCCATATCGTAGGAAATGTGTTCTTTTTTTCCATCGTAATACAAAAAGCCGTTTTCGCCTTCCGAAAACTTTCCGGAGCATTGCCATATACTCGTCGTTCCATCGTCCTCTTCATGATGGATAGCGGCATAGAGAAGCCCGTCCTCATCCTGCCATATTTCCATATCCCAATGGCCGGACTCATAGATCCAGCTTCCCTCGAGCGCCTGAAGCTGCTGCTGTTTCTTTTCGCGTTCGTCTTGCTTCTTCTCAGACAAAATCGCTTGAAACGATTTCGAATGCAGATACCACCATCCGCCAGCGAAAGCCGCCGAAAGAACCAACAGCCACAGCGCTATTGCCACCACTCTTTTTTTCTTCATGGTTTGTCCCGTTTTTCCCTGTCTTTTTGCGTTCTCTAATGAAACACCTGGTCGGCAATCCGAATCCCCACAATCCCGTGCGCAGCGGCGTAATCCGCTGATTTGAAATACAGATTGGTCACATTGCGCGTCCCGTTCAACACGTCCTGCGCGGCCTGCATACATTCCGCGGTTGGTCCCTCCGCCAGAATGACAGCCAGCCTTCCGGAACCGGCTGGCGTGAACTGATGCGGCGCGTAGATCACGCCGGAAATCGTATTGGGAAAGCGGGGATCGTCCACCCGATTCATGACCACGCTTCCCACCGCAATCTTGCCTTCATAGGGCTGATTTCCCGCCTCGGCCTGTATGATGCCCGCCAAAAGCACCAAATCCTGATCCGCATAATTATACGGATTTTCACTCTCCCAAAAATCCGTTCCATCGGAAACAACGCTCTCTTCGCCCCAGTCAATGGATTCCTCGCTAGAATCCCACTCCTCCC
>JAFUXY010000309.1 GCA_017477005.1 Lachnospiraceae bacterium
CATCTCCTGCGACAGCTCATAATACTCGACGATCGAAGGACGTCCATCCTCGAGACACATCACTCCCACCTTTTCATCCGGAGCATTCTTCTTCACGACCTTTGCGCCCACCGACACCTTTGCGAGCAGCGTCGCGCCGACAAAGCAGGGATCACAGATACGCTGCAGCACGTTGTCCACCGCAAATACATCGATCCATTCGATCTGCTCCTTCTCGACTATATCCAAAAGCCCGGCTTTCTTCATCGAAGAATACCAGCCCGCATTGCCGTTTGGCGAGGTCGAAATCCTAGAACGGCTTTCCATATAGACCTTTCCATTTCGATCACAGGCCGGCGCCATATCCTGCTTGAAAAAGCAGATCCGATCCTCCGGATAGCCAAAATAATTTTGCTCCTTCAAAAAAGCCACCGTTGCGTCGTGATTCTTTTCACTCGTCATAATGAACAGCCGGATCGCAAAGCCCGCCTCGTTCGTCACGTCCTGCAGGTTTTCGATGATCCTCTGGAAGATATACACCGGCTTTGTCTCTCCGATATTGTACATCCCCTTGGGATTGTCCGAGCCAAGGCGTGTTCCCATACCACCTGCCAACAGCAGCGCGGCTGTCTTTCCTTCCCGAATCGCCGCAAGTCCCGCATCGTGAAATTCCTCCCGGCGGCGTTCGATCTCGTCAAGCTGCATTGCGGCCAGCGGAGAAAAGGTTCCCCTCTGCCCTCCGTGCGGATTGGCATACCCCGCCAAAATTGAAAAATCCGTCTCCTCAATCTGGGTCAGCAGCGCCTCCTGTTCGTCGCCGGATAATTCGTCAAAATAATCCAGCACATGCTCCTGCCCATACTGCGCCAACTTTTCCTGCGCCGATGCCTTTGTCATAGTTCCTCCTCCTTTCACTTGTATCGGTTCATCAAACGGAACCGATACGTTGCATAGTTGCTCTCTCTATACTGCATAAAATAGATATAATAAGCTTGATTCTACAGAAATAATCAAAATACACAAAATCCACAGAACACGAATCAATCCCCGGAAAAATCCGCCCTGTGTGGACAACACGATCCCCGCCGCGCCCAGATCGTACATCAAAATACATGGAATGTAACGAAAATTGATCGCGCTGATGAACGGATTCAAAAAACAGTAGAACACATAGGCTGTGATCAAAACAGCGAACCCCACCGGAATGGTGCTTCGATACAGCAAATCCGCCCGCCCTTCAAACATCACCCAGACGACGCAGATCAGACTCAGCATTCCAAAAACCAGCACCGTCCAAAGTAGGATCCTTCCCAACAGCGGATTTGCGTCTACGAGAATTCCCTCGTCAAAAACCGCCGTCAGCGCGGTCTGCGACCAGATATTCCCATGAAGACGGCCATTGGACAGGTCTGTCACAAACGACGACAGCTCAAAAAAGAAGCCCGGCCTCAGCCTGTCAAACGCGGAAAGATCTCCCAAAAACTGTCGGCTCGTGTCTTCCAGTGTCGGCACAAAAAACAGCGGCACATGGTAGGTGAACGACAGATAAAACATCCATCCCATCCCGAGCGGCACGACCAAAAATACGAAAACAAACGGCCATGCCAATAGCTTTTGAATATCCTCCGGCCTCTTCCACATCACGCAAAAAATGATGCAGAGTATCACCGGCATCGTCAGGATTTCCGACCACTTCGTCCACATTGAAAGGACAAAAAACAGACTCATCAGGAAGAAATGTTTTCCGTCCGGCGTATCCGCCCAATGAAATGCAGCGAGCAGCGCCAGCAGCGAAAACAGGGTCGCCAGGCAGTCGTTGTTGATCTCCGTCCCCAGCACATAAAAGAACGGAAAAAACGAAACACCGGCCGCCATCGGAATCCGCATCATCGGGTGAACCGGAAAGCGCTTCAACAGGAAGTAGATCACAATGGTGCAGCCACCTGCCACGTAGGTATTCATCAACTGCACGCATTCAAACGCGCCCTCGTTGTCCGCCCCAAACAGCAACATCATATCGTACACACTAGCGGCGAGAAAATGAAACAAAGGCGGGTGATAAAACTGCCTGCGGATGCTGCCCAAAAGATGCCTGCG
>JAFUXY010000310.1 GCA_017477005.1 Lachnospiraceae bacterium
CGGAGACTCGTATTGCGGGCCGGGCGTTTGAATATAGACACCCTCTTTCAAAATGATATCGCGGGAAGCGGCCACCCTTTTGGCCAGATTCCGCAGGTCTTCGTCATAGATATGGCTCATATCCGGGAAGCGGGTACCGAGCTCCGCGATATTTTCTCCCCGCAGCGGGGAAGGAATCAGGTTGGCGATCTGGTCTTTGATCAGCATCAGATCCCCGGCATGGAACCCGGTTGCAATGCCGCCCGACGCATTGGTCAGGATCAAGGTCTTTGCGCCCAGACTTCCCATGAGGCGGATGGGAAGTACCACATCCGACATATCATAGCCCTCATAGTAGTGGATCCGTCCCTGCATGCAAACCACAGGAACGTCGCCCACGTAGCCAAAGACAAATCGTCCGACGTGGCCGGGCGCGGTGGAGATGGGGAATCCCTCGATCTCTGCATAAGGTACCGTAGCCTCCATGCGGATTTCCTTATCCGCAAATTTGTCGAGTCCGGAGCCCAAGACCAGCGCCACTCGCGGCGCGAAATTGACCTTCGCGCGAACCTGACCCACACAGGATGTCAGTTTTTCGTATATGTTGTTCATAGAATCTATTCTCCTATTTGTCCCGTACGACGGAGCTTGTAGTGCCGCTCCAGCGTCCCGTCACGGTTCGTCCCATATTGTTGGCCTTGTAGCATCTGACTTGTACGAAATACCGCTTTCCTGGCTTTAGCTTTGCAATTTCTTTCTTTGGATCTACGCTGCGGAACGCATGGGCGAAAGCCATATTCCGGAAGCGGGAAATGCGAAATTCGTAGCCATTCACCTGGCTTCCCTTGCTGGAAGTCGTGACAATCAGCTTGCCCGGCTCGCCGTTCGAGACCTGGGGAGCGTTGGCCCGTGGAATGAAAATCCTCGCGACCAGGATCGGTACGCCTCCTTCTATTTCAATGCGATAATCCCGCAGCATCATCACGCCCCACATGACGAGGACAATGCCAATCATCACGAAGACGGATGTAATCGTGTTTTGTCTGGTCCATCTGCGCATAGTTGTTTACTTCCTTTCGATTTATCAGCAAGCGATGGTAGGTCGTTTGCCAATCAGTCCGCCCGCACGGAGCGAATTGCCTCCAATAATTCGTCAAATGTTTCAAATGCCGCAAGCTCGGGATGCTCCTGCTTGATCGCGTCGGTGCTCCGGAACAAAAATCCTGCCTTGCTTGCGGCGATCATCTCCAGGTCATTGTGGCTGTCTCCGGCGGCGATCGTCTCGAAGCCGACGCTTTGCAGCGCCTTCACCGTGACGAGCTTTGAATGCGCGGCCCGCATTTTGTACCCGGTGATCGCGCCGTCCTCCGCTACCTCCAAGGTATTGCAGAAGAGGGTAGGCCAGCCGAGCTTTCGCATCAGAGGCTTTGCGAACTGCGTGAATGTATCCGAGAGGATGATCACCTGGCCTTCTTCTCGCAGAGCATCCAGGAATTCTTTGGCGCCTGGCATCGGATCGATCCCCGAGATCACGTCTTGGATCTCCTTCAAGCCAAGCCCATGCTCCTTCAGCACCTGCAGCCGAAAGGTCATCAGCTTGTCATAATCCGGCTCGTCCCTCGTGGTACGCTTCAATTCGGGAAGTCCCGTGGCCTCCGAGAAAGCGACCCAAATTTCCGGAACCAATACTCCTTCCATATCGAGACATACGATATCCATGTGTGTAAAAACTCCTTTCTATTAGATAGTAGTTCTAAAAGATACCCTCTCGAAATGGCGCAACCTGCATCGCGGCATTTCCATCGGGCTCTACAATCTTGAAAAATTTCCGCATATATGGTAATATAAAATTGTTGTTTTGGCAATCATCGTTTTCAAAGTATTTTTGAGGGGAGTGGTAGGTATGTCCGCGCGTGATGAAATCAGCCGCATCTGCCAGGGGTGTGGCAGAACCTTTACAATTCCACAGGCCGAGCTCGACAAAAAATGGGACATGGGCCTGTCGCGTCCGGTGTTTTGCTCCAATGGCTGCGCGCTCCACGGTTGGGATCCGCAGGCCATCTGGATGGGCAATTTGCGCCGTTCCCGCGCCCAGGATGGAGGAGGTGCCTAAGAAGGCATCGCCTCTTTTTTTTCTGCCTCATCGCGCGTCCGCTTTTTCTCATCCAACTTCTGTTCGAGGATATCCCGGTATACATAGGTCATGATCGCGGCGAATGGAATGGCCAGCAGGATACCCGCAACTCCGAAAATATTTCCCCCCACGATGATCGTGACCAAAATCCACACAGCCGGTACGCCAAGGCTGCTTCCAAACAACCGCGGCTTTATAAAATAGCCATCAATGGTCTGCAAAACCACCGTGAACACTATGAAAGCCAGGGCGTCCAAAGGATTGGCCAAAAGCAGGATCAAACCGCCGAACAGGCCGCCCACGATCGGTCCAAAGGTAGGGGCGAGATTGGTCACTCCCACGATGACCGAGATCAATACCGAGTAGGGCATCGAAAGCACCGCCATGAAGATCCCGTTCAAAATCCCTACGATAAAACCATCGACAATATCAAAGGTAATATAGCGAATCAGGATGTTGTTGCAGCGGGACCAGAATTCCACAATCGTATTGTAGCGCTTTTGTGTCAAAAAAGCACCTGCTACTTTTCGGAGGCCGTTCATCAGGTTCTCCCGATCCAGCAGAAAATACACAGCCAGGATAAAGGAGAGGGCAATGTTTGCCACGCTGACCCCAAAGTTGTAGGAGGCGGAAGCCACCTCATTCAGTCTTTGCGGGATATCTGCAAGCACGGTGTCTATGTAGGAATAGACCTTGCCGGAAAAATACGAAATATCGACGTCCGTTTCTTCCCCCCATTTGGAGAGATTGTTCCAAACCGACCGGAGCTGGTGGGAATAATCGCCGATATTAGAAGTAAAGGTAATTACGCTGTCGATCAATTGAGGGATCAGAGCGACCAGCAAAATCACGAATACGCACAGCACCAGCAGTACGCCGGTGGCGACAGAAGCCACCTTTGCAATATTTCCTGGCTTGACCTTGGAGAACAGAGTGCGTTCGAACAGATCGCAGATCGGACTCATGATATAGGCGAATACAATGCCGCCAAGGACGGGAGAAAGTACGTCAAAAAAATTGCCGAACCACTGAAAGAAAATGTGGAGATTTGAAAGTACGACAAACAAAACTACAGCCGCGCAGGTCGCCACTGTGTATGCAAACCATTTTTCGTTTTTCAATTTCTTATAAAACAAAAAATTCTCCTCTCGTCCGTTTACCGCATAGGAAATGCTTCAAAGCTCCAATAGGGGACAATATCTCACTCAGAAGCCATTTCTCCTGCCAGATAATCGATATACTGCTGCGCCGTCCGTCCGCTGGTGCCGCCATGCGCGATTTCCCAGCGATTGGCTCCGGATAGAAGCGCTTCGTTCGGAATCGGATGGGCAAGCTGCCGTTTGGCCAGGGCGAGTACGATTTCGTTGAAGCTCGTTTTGTTCGGCCGACCGAACTGGATCGTCACGCCAAACCGGTTGAACAGGGAGAGCTTTTCCTGCATAGTATCGGAGCGGTGCAGATCGTCGGAGGCATCCATATCCGCCCGATCCGACCAGTTTTCCCGGATCAGATGGCGGCGGTTCGAGGTGGCATAGATCAACACATTGTCCGGCCGACGTTCCACGCCTCCCTCTATGACCGCTTTCAAATACTTGTATTCGGTCTCAAATTCTTCGAAGGAGAGATCGTCCATATAGATGATGAAATAATAATTCCGATTCTTGATCTGCGAGATAACAGCGGACAGATCTCGGCACTGATGCTTGTAGAGTTCGATCAGCCGGAGTCCCTTGTCGTAGAATTCATTGCAGATCGCCTTGATCGCCGTGGATTTGCCGGTGCCGCTGTCTCCATACAGCAGGCAGTTGTTGGCGGGAAGCCCGTTCACAAAGGCTTTGGTATTTCGTACGAGCTTTTCCTTCTGGGATTCGTAGCCAACAAGATCCGACAAAATCACGTCGTCCGTGTTGTTGACAGGGTAGAGTACGATGCTGCCCTCATTTTCCTCCGCAGGAAGGGCCCTTCGGCAGCGAAAAGCCCGATTCACCGCAAAGATACCGACACCATGCGTCTCGTAGAAGGCGCGGAGGACGGTGAAGAACGCATCCACCGTCTGACAGAGCGCCAATTTCTCGGACAAACGCCGTACCTGCTCGGAAACCTGGCGGTTGTACATACGTTCATGCTTTTCGATGGCCTTGTAGTGGGTCAGCGTCGTGAAGCAGTCGATTCCCAGACCTGCTTCGAGAGGCAGAAAATCATAATGAAACAGCTTCATAAAGATCGCCAGATCGTTGTGTACGAATACATTGATACTGCCATCCTGTGGCTGTGACTTTTCGGCAGTCAGCGTGAAGGAATTTTCGTTTGTGACAAGAAGCCAGGTCAGGTAATTCTGCCACAGGTTGCCATCGAAGCCGTAGTCGGTGGCGAGATCCAAAAGCCGTTTGACCTCCCGGTAGGCGCGCAGAACCAGCTTGTCCTCGTTTCGCTCGAGGGCGTCCGTGCCGCTTTCTGCGAGCAGGTCGAAGTCCTCCAAAATACCGGCAATCCGATAGAGGATGCAGTTTTCGCCAAAATTTTCATATACGATCAGATGCGAACATAAATGATACATATTTTCTGCCTCTTTCTGCAGTGTTTTCTAAAAGATCAATCCCTATGCATAGAGAAGGTGGTCAGGTCATAATTTTTCAGATTTTCTAATACGCCGCGGCCATCCGCAGAGGCGATGAGCTTGTCGCGGGAACGCTTGGCCTTTTTCTGATCCTTGAACGAGGAAGGACCGCCTACGCAGCCGCCTTCGCAGACCATACCCTCGATGAAGTCCTCCGGCAGCTTGCCCAATTTCATCAAAAGCAGCGCCTTCTTGCACTCCGCCGCGCCGTTGCAGACATTGACTTTGGCGTCGATTTCATTTTCCGCTTCCTTCAGGGATTGGATCACCGCCGCCGTCACGCCGCCGGAATTGCCGAAGCGCTTGCCGTAGACGGAAGCCTCCTGATAATCGTTCTCATCTTCTTCAAATTCCACGTTCTTGGCGCGCATGATCGCATGGATCTCGCTGAAGGTCAGCACATAATCCGCGTTGCCCTCGATGCCGAACTCGGTCGCTTCGGATTTCTTGGAAATGCACGGTCCGATGAAGACACAGACGGCATCCGGATCCTTGGCTTTGACCATCCTCGACACCGCGCACATCGGCGATACGGCCGTTGAAATATTGTCAGAAAGCTCTGCGTAATGCTTGCGAATCAGATTCACGAAGGCAGGGCAGCACGAAGTGGTCTTCTTTTTGCCCTCTTTGTAGGCTTCGGCCCATTCCTGCGCCTCGGCTGCCGCCGTCAGGTCGCCGCCGAGACCTACTTCGATAAAGTCCTTGAAGCCAACGTCCTTCATGGCTTTCTTCCAGCTCTTCATCGTAATATTGTCGCCGTACTGTCCCTCTACGGCCGGAGCGGTCATCGCATAGACCGGTTTGCCGGACTTCAAAGCCTCGATCACGTCGACGATCATGGTCTTGGAGCCGATCGCGCCGAAGGGACATGCATGGATGCACATACCGCAGCGAATGCACTTTTCTTCGTCGATCACGGAAATGTTGTATTCATCATAAGAGATTGCGTCGACAGGGCATTTGTACTTGCACGGACGCTTCAGCGCGGCGATAGCGTTGTACGGGCAAGCCTCGGCGCATTTGCCGCATTCCTTGCACTTGATCGGGTCGATATGGCTTCTCGTGCGTCCAGGCTCGCAGGCGCCAAAATTGCAGGCGTTCACGCAGGCCTTGCCGATACAGTTTTGGCAGTTGTCTGTCACTACATAGCTCGAAATAGGGCAGCCCTCGCAGGCCGCTGCGATCACCTGTAGAATATTGCCGTCGTCTTTGGTGCCTGTGGGCTTGCCTTCGGCCAGGCGGACACGGTCGCGAATGATCTCGCGCTCCCTGTATATGCAGCAGCGGAATGACGGGAGGGGTCCCGGTATCAGGTTGACTGCGATATCGTCCTTCTTCTCCTGCAGTGTGCCCTCAAAGGCGAGCTTTGCTACTTCATAGAGTACCTCGTGTTTGATTCGGATTACACCTTCGTCTGCGTACATACATACTCCTTCCTTTACATACTTTGTATACAACCCGCAACATAGGGGAAACTGCAAACGCACTCCCCCAAAGGTAGACAGCCATTCGCTGCCTGCCTACGCTTCTTCCCTATACTACACTATATTCTGCTATAGCGCAAATCATAATAACGGTATTGCCCCTATCAGCCAATATTCACTTTACCGAAAAGGTGCTTTCGCGCTTGTCGGGAGCGATCGGCTCTACTTCGATATCGTCGATGCGGATGAACCGGCTCTCCTGGACGCGGTAGACGAGCATACGGATGGCCGCGTTTTCCCCCTGTACCTCGGCGACCACCGAACCATCGTAGTGGTTGTGTACCCAGCCCGTGATCGAAAGCGCCTGCGCTTCGAGCCGCATCGTATAGCGAAAACCAACCCCCTGCACCTGTCCCCGAAAGACCAGGCGATAGCGAACGATGCCCTCGGCTTCGGGAAGATCCACGCCGATCGTGCCGTGGCGTGTGTCCGTGCCGGTCATTTTGTCCATCCATTTGTCAAAAAATCCCATAATTGTCCCTTCGAAATACTGGAAGTAACGATACAAAGTGTCGTTAAGGCAATACGACAGTGTTCAGTCATGCCGCTGTGAAAAGTCGGAGTACAGCTCCGTGAACAGTCCGTTTGGATTCGGAGCGAGTCCGGCGGCATCCAAGTGGGAGGTATCTCCATAGTGGCTCAACCGAAACGAAGCGATCCCTTCCCGGCGTTCCTCCGTCACCAATTCGGACACGGAAGCCGGCGCCGCCATAATCCCGTGCCACAGGGGCATTGGAGAGACCGACAGCAGGTGAGAGAGCAGTACTACCGTCACCCCATAGTGGCAGAAAAAGCAAAGGGTCTTGGTGTTCGGCTCCCGGACCAGATAGAGCCGTCCGCTGCGTTCATAGCCAAACTCCGCCAAAATCTGGTCAAAATGGCTGCATACCCGATGGTATTCTTCCTCGACCTGCCCTTCCCGCATCAGGGGAGTGGTGTACCATTTGTCCGGGTCGTAATACTCATCCACAGTGGTCCAGTCCTGCGGCAGCCAGTCCCAGGGAATGGAGAGTTCGCCGTTTCGATCCGGCCGTTTGATCGGCGCATGGAATTCCCGCAGCCAGTCGCAGACCTCCGCAGTGGCTCCTTTTCGCTTCAAGGTGGGCTCCGCGGTTTCCCGGGCCCGGCCGAGAGGGGAGACGTAGAATGCGTCGATATCCACCCCGGCGAGGCGGTCACAAACAAGCGCGGCTTCCTGCTTTCCCAAAGGAAGCAAGCAGTCATGGTCGTAATCCGGTTCTCCATGACGAACGAATAATAGCTTCATAATCCTCCTTTCCCCCCATAAATGGGCTTTTTGACACCAATTTTTCCCATTATAACAGAAAGCTGAATTATTTTCCATTGAATATTTTTTTTACCTGTGATATTTTATAAGGAGGGTGAAGCAGGTAGTTGCTGCTTTTTGAGAGAATGGGCGGCATACAATATAAAAGAAGGAGGGATTCTATGGCATCAAAGAAGAAAGAAGCTACGGCGGCAGAGTCCGCAAAGCGTCCGGAGGCGGCTGCAGAGAAGCCGAAAAAGGACGAAGGGAAGCTCAAGATCGGCTTTGTGTCCTTCTCGGAGGAGGATCAGAGGCACAAAGAACTCAAAGAGGGCATGCAGGCACGCATGCAGGATCAGGGCTACGAAGCGGAGATGATCGTCCGGGAGACGCCGATGTACGCCGATGCCCAGCTGAAGGCCATCGAAGAGGTGGTGGACGCAGGCATCAAGGGGCTTTTGCTGACACCCTACAACGACAAGCGGATCGTGAAGAAGGTCAACGAGCTGGTGGCGGACGGCATTCCGGTGGTGACGGTGTGTTCGGATATCGAAGGCACCGAGCGTCTGGCCTATGTTGGCAGCGACAACCGCCGTCTGGGGCATACCGTCGGCGCGCTTTTGGGGCTGATGTCCGGCGGCAGGGCCGAAGTGGGCATTATTACAGGCTCGAGAGAAGTGTTGGGCCAGGAGCAGCGCATCCAGGGCTTTATTGAGAAGATCCAGAAGGAATATCCGGAAATTTCGGTAGAGACAATCGTGGAGTGCAAGAATGAGGACTACAAGTGCTACGATACGCTGCAGAGAGTGGCGTTTGAGTTCCCTACGATCACGTCCTTCATCTTCACGGCGGGCGGCGTCGGAGGCGGCTGCAAGGCGCTGTATCAGATGACGGCACGGCCGAATTATCATATTATCACGATCGATGAGATCGCGGCGACTGTGGAATACATGAACAAGGGCATTATCACGGCGGCGATCTGCCAAGAGCCGAGAAGACAGGGCAAGATCGCTCTGACAACCCTGATCGATGCGATCCAATCCGACAAGAAGCCGGAGGAAGAGTTCAATTATACGGATATCAATATCCGCATCAAGGAGAATATTTAAGACCCATGAAAATCAAATCCGTCAACCTCGAAACGGTGATCGGACCAACGACAAAACATTTGCCGGCGAATACGCTGCCCGAGGTGGCGTACGCCGGCAATTCCAATGTTGGCAAGTCTTCTTTGATCAACGTTTTGATGAATCGAAAGCATCTGGCGCATACTTCCCAAAAGCCTGGAAAGACGCAGACGATCAATTTTTATAATATCAATCGCGAGTTGTATCTGGTAGATCTGCCGGGCTACGGCTATACGAATGCGCCCGAATCAGAAAAGAAAAAATGGGGCAAAATGGTCGAACGCTATCTCTACGAGTCCGAGCAGTTGGCCTGCGTGTTTCTGCTGGTGGATATCCGCCACGAGCCATCCGCCAACGACAAGCAGATGTACGAGTGGATCGACTACATGGGCTATCAGACCATCGTGATCGCGACCAAAGCGGACAAGCTCAAGCCCTCGCAGATCGACAGCCACCTCTCCGTCATTGAAGACGTGCTTTCTATGGAAGAGGACGGGATCCTCATACCGTTTTCCTCAAAAACGAAGGAGGGGCTAGACGATATCTACGATCTGATGGATCAGGTCATCGAAAACGCACAGGAATCCGATGATTCATCTGAAAACCTACCGGAATCCGACGATCAGGCGGAAAACAGCGGGGTAGAGAGGTAGCGGTCTCCGGAATCCGGCAGGATCACGACGATGTTTTTGCCCTTGTTTTCGGGCTTTTTGGCAAGCTCCACAGCCGCCTTCAAGGCTGCGCCCGAAGAAATGCCGACCAGTATGCCTTCTGAATGTCCGAAACGGCGGTCTTCCTCAAAGGCGTCGTCGTTTTCGATTGGCATGATCTGGTCATAGACTTCGGTGTTGAGTACCTTGGGTACGAATCCGGCGCCGATGCCCTGGATTTTGTGCGGGCCGGGCGTTCCTTTGGAAAGCACGGGGGAGGCAGCCGGTTCTACTGCGACGACTTGTACATTCGGATTCTGCTCTTTCAGATATTCGCCAACGCCGGTGATTGTACCGCCGGTTCCAACGCCTGCGACCAGAATATCCACGGCGCCACCGGTCTGCTCCCAAATCTCGGGACCGGTGGTCTTTTTGTGGTAGGCCGGGTTGGCAGGGTTGTCAAACTGCCCCAGGATAATGGATCCCGGCGTCTGCTCATGCAGTTCATTGGCCTTTTCGATTGCGCCCTTCATCCCCTTGGAACCCTCTGTCAAAACTAGCTGAGCGCCGTAGGCAGCGAGCATGTTGCGCCGTTCCACACTCATCGTGTCCGGCAGTGTCAGAATGGCGGTGTAGCCTCTGGCGGTAGCCACGGCCGCAATGCCGATGCCGGTGTTTCCGCTGGTGGGTTCGATGATCGTCGCGCCCGGTTTCAGGCTGCCGTTCTTTTCAGCTTCTTCAATCATCGCCAGCGCGATACGGTCTTTGACCGAGCCCGCCGGATTCAAATATTCCAGCTTGGCGAGAATGTGCGCGCCCTCCACGCCCGCGCTTTTGGCGTAGCGATCCGCTGCCAAGATAGGGGTCTTCCCGATCAGTTCTGTCAAATTTTTCTTGATATCTGCCATCTTAAGCCTCCTTTTTTTCAAAACAATGGGGTATCCCCCATCGCAGGCAAAGACCTACTATACCTAAAAGATATGGGGGATTGAATTAACCTAGTAATATGATAGGCAAATGGGGTATTCTTGTCAAGAGGAAATTTTGCTGGACAAATAACTTTTTAGAACGAGGGCTTCCGCAAAGCGTTTCAGAATGATCTGCGGCTCCTCATGCCACTTTTGAACGGGCTCGACTAAGATGCCGTGGATGCCTGTACGTTTGGCTCCCCAAACATCGGTGAAAATCTGGTCTCCAATAAAGAGGGTGTTTCGCAAATTGGTACCCATACGCTTCATTCCACGCAGGTAGGCCTGCTTTGCTGGCTTGTTTGCCTTGAACACATAGCCGGTGGCGCCGACGGCCTCGGCAAATGGCTGGACGCGCTCTTCGCGGTTGTTGGA
>JAFUXY010000311.1 GCA_017477005.1 Lachnospiraceae bacterium
CAACGCCAGCTCATAGGCCCACTCCTCAAGAAAATCATGCTCCTTGAGTTCTTCCAAAATCGAGATCAAAGTAATATCCTCTGCTCCTCTGGCCTTGGCAAGCTGGTACTGGATAATATATTGCAGGCTGTCGTGTGGCGCGATTTCTATGAATTCATCGTAATATTCTTTGGCCTCATCGTACTCTTCGAGACGGATGCAAAGCAGCGCCAGACGATAAATAATCATCCGGCCGATCGGGGAACGCTCATGGGCAAGCTCCAACAGTTCTTTGGCTTGCGAAAAACGTCCCTCGTTTTCGTACAAAACACTTGCCGAGAGCAATGCATTGACGTTGTGTACTCTGCGCCAATTCATGCCGTCCAAAATATAGAAAGCCTCTTCTTTGTCACCTTCCTGAATCAGCTTGCGTGCCTCGTCTAATTTTGTCCGATACTCCTGCTTATCCACAGTCCGCTCCTGTAAAACGCCGATCTTCTCGACAACATTTGCCACCTATAATAAACAAATCCAACAGCTACACTACAATTTCAATTAGAAATCATTCTACCATAGCCACCAAACGATGTCAAAGAATATTATACGGCTTTGCACAAGATATGCCACACCCCCATTGATTCATCACAAGATATTTGTTACAATCGTGTAACTATCAGTCAGCCGAAAGAAATCAATCATTTTGATGTGGAAGCTCGCTTTCATCATCAAAACACTACACGGGAGGACGATTACCCATGAACACGATCATTCAACATCACACACCCCGCAAGATAAAGACTGCTGCCCTTTACGCGCTTCTTGCGATTCTTTGCGCGCTCTGGCCGACCGGGACGGCACATGCCGCCAAACTGTCGGATTACGCGACCGGACACCAAGCGGCGATTCTCTACAACAATACCAACGGCCTGCCAACTTCGGAAGCCAACTCCATCGCCCAGACCAGTGACGGCTTTCTGTGGATCGGAAGCTACCGCGGCCTGACACGTTATGACGGCAATTCCTTTTTCAGCTACGATTCGGTGAACGGCGTACCGGGAGTCGTTTCTTTGTACGTGGATACCAAAGATCGGCTGTGGATCGGGACCAACGACAATGGTTTGGCGATGTTTTCCAACCAAAAATTCACCTCCTATTCAGATTCCGAGACTCTGGCCTCCCGTTCCATCCGTTCCATCTGTGAAGACGCAGATGGCAATATTCTAGTCGGGACGACGATGGGTGTCGGCTATGTCGATGAAAATCTCGAGCTGCATCTTCTGAATGACCCGCAGATCAACGGCGAGTACGTGGATGAGCTGCGCCGCGACAGTGAAGGCGTGGTCTACGGGCGCACGCTTGCAGGCTCCGTTTTCGTGATCGAAAATCTGCGAGTCAGGGAATTTTATCAGTCAAACAACACCAAATTCGGCGAAACAGGATGCATTACCCCGGATCCGGAGCATCCCGGCTACGCCTACATTGGCACGACAAACCAATCCATTATCTATGCGAAAATAGACGGCGGAATCAAGGAAGAAAAAACCTGGTCAACCGGAGATTTTTCTGACTTCAATGCCCTGTTTCCTTCGGAGGATGGAATATATATCTGCTCTGATGAAGGAATCGGGTTTATCGGACAGGACGATGAATTTTACGCATTGACAGACCTGCCAATGAACAATTCCGTAGATTCCATTATGCAGGATTTTGAAGGAAATCTGTGGTTTACTTCTTCGAGACAGGGAATTATGAAAATTGTGCCCAATGATTTTGTAAATCTGACCGCGATTGCCGGTATTTCGGACATCGTGGTCAACTCGACCTGCTATTACCACGACCTTTTATATATAGGAAGCGATACGGGACTGATCGTCTTAGACAAGGATCTGAAGCAACAGAAATCCCGACTGACCAAGATGCTCGAAGGCATCCGCATTCGTTCGATTCGCACCTACGAGGACGACTGCCTTTATTTGGCGACCTACTCGGAACATGGTTTGGTTATCGTGACGCCGGAGGGCGACATCCACTCGCTTTCCTCCGCCAACGGACTTTCCTCTGACCGGGTACGCGCGACACTCGCTCTTTCGGATGGCAGTATCGCCACAGCGACCAGCGGCGGTGTCAACATTGTCAAAGACGGAAAAGTGCAAAAAATTCTCGATGCGGAAAAGGGTGTCAAAAATACAGAAATTCTCTGCCTTGCTGAGAAATCGGACGGCACACTGCTGATGGGAAGCGATGGAGACGGCATCTATATCTACAAAGACGGCAGCGTCCAAAGACTGGGACTAGCGGATGGTCTGTCTTCTGAAGTTATCCTTCGCATTGCGGCCGATCCTGTCGAAAAAGATTGCTTTTGGATCATCACAGGAAACCGCATACAATTCCTATCCGCAAATGGCAAGGTTGAGATGATTGAAAAATTCCCCTATGCGGACAATTTCGACATATTATTTGACGATAATGATAATGCCTGGATTTTGTCTGGTACTGGCATCTATGTCGGTCAACGTGCCAATTTTTTTGACAACAAAAGTCTAAATATTACCTCTTTTGATACCTACTCGGAACTTCCGACCACGCCAACGGCGAACTCGTATAGCTGCCAGGTAGGAGATACCTTTTATATTGCCGGATCGACCGGAGTGCTTTCTGTACCGTACAAAGACGCGCTCGAAGCAAAAGATACTTTGAAGCTAGCGGTTCCCTATGTCTATGCGGATGATGAACTTCTGCCGATTCAACCGGATCAAACCGTAGAGATTCCGGCGGATACGAAGCGACTCACAATCCACAGCACGGCGATTACCTACTCGCTGAGAAATCCAAAGGTTCAGTTTTGTTTGCAGGGTTTTGACGATGAGCCAATTGTTTTGACAAAACGAGATTTTGAACCGCCCACTTATACGAATCTGCACGGCGGCACCTACACCTACGTCCTCTCCTCTCTGATGCCGGGAACCGGAGAAGTTGCTGATACGACTTCGATTACAATCAAAAAACAGCTTGCGTTCTACGAGCATCTTTGGGTGAGGCTGCTGTTTATGCTGTCGATGATTGCCATTGCCGTTTTGATCACACGGATGTATTTCCGCAATCGTACCAAAAAACTCGAGGAAGCGCACGCCAGACAAAAGGCCTTTATCAGTCAGGCGATCAACGCTTTTGCAAAAGCCATCGATTACAAGGACAAATACACCAATGGTCATTCCTTCCGAGTGGCGAATTACACCAGAAAAATTGCGACCCATTGTGGGTTAGACCAGGAACGAATCGATGAAATCTACAATATTGCACTGTTGCATGATATTGGAAAAATAGCAATACCGGATGAAATATTGAACAAACCGTCCGCATTGGACGACGATGAGTATCAGATCATGAAGACGCATGCCGAGATCGGCGAAGGAATTTTGAAGGAAATTACCTCTGAACCGGAGCTTGGACTTGGCGCAGGGTATCATCATGAGCGGATCGACGGCAAGGGTTATCCACACGGCTTGAAGGGAGACGATATTCCGGATGTTGCTCAGATGATCGCAGTAGCGGATACCTTCGATGCGATGTACTCCACCAGACCGTACCGCAAGAAGCTCGCGCTCTCAACCGTGCTTGAAGAAATCAAACGAATCTCCGGCACGCAGCTCAATCCGAAATATGTAGACGTCTTCGTCAAGCTTTGCGAAGATGGCGAGGTGAAATGAGAAACCTTCAAGAATTTACTCAGAATGAAAAAACACCCCGGGAAATTGCTCCCGGGGATTTTTGTATTATCCTTTATAATAATTGATCAGACATCCTTTTAAGATAATCTCCTTTTCCGTGTCCGTCAGCGGATCCATCGCCAACGCGATTTCCTCCAACCCGCCATCCTTCACCACATACGCTTCAAACTCCGTTTTGCCGGAAGCAATCGCTTCATCTATTCCCGGCAGGAAAAGGTAATCTCCATTTGCAAAAGGAAGATTGTCATCTGCATCATTTTTCGGCACAATGAACGGCAGCATGCCCCAGTTGATCAGGTTCGAACGATACCGCTTGGTCGCATATTCTCTCGCCAGATTCGCCCAGCCACCGAGCACCTTCTGGCAGGAGGCCGCCTGTTCTCTCGCTGACCCATCACCGGGTTTGGTCGCAAAAATAGTGGATCCAATACCGATGTTTGACCGCTTCACATTTTCAAATTTTGTGTGAATTGCCGACATCACCTCATGAATTTCTTCAAGGGCTTCGCCCGGGCAGCGATCTTCCTCGATAGCTTTCTGCGCAAGCTGCACCTCCTTGGCCCGTCCGACATAGGCCGGATCCTTGCGGGACAGTGTAAATTCCGCCAACGCATAGGGATTGGAGCGATAGGAAGAGGTCTCTCCCGAGGGAATCAACTCATCCGTCGTCGTCACAGGATCGTGAATCTCCGAAACCACCTTCAAGATCAGATTCTCCGGCAAAGCCGACATAGCAGGCCAGTCCTTGATGTTTGGACCGAACACAATTTCCTCATTCTCGTCTGCTACGCCCTTTGAATCAAACACCCGATTGGCGTAGATTCTTCCGTCAAAATGATACACCGGTTTTCCATAGGAGACATCAATCTCATCCGCTCCCGTCAGATAACCCTTGTTCGCCGCCGTCGCTGCGATCGACCTCGCATCCATCAAAGCTACGGATGCGATCTGACCGCTTTGCAGCTTTGAACCTTCTCGGTTCGGGAAGTTTCTCGTCGAATGGCGGATAGAGAAACCATTATTCCCAGGCGTGTCTCCAGCGCCAAAGCAAGGCCCGCAGAACGCCGTCTTCAAAATAGCGCCTGTTTCCAGAAGTGTCGCCGCCGTACCGTTTTGAATCAGCTCCATATAAATTGGTGTGCTGGCCGGATAGACAGACAGTGTAAATTCATCCGATCCAATGTACTTGCCCCGCAAAATATCCGCTGCGTCACAGATATTCTCAAAGCCGCCGCCTGCGCAGCCCGCTATGATTCCCTGGTCTACATACAGCTTGCCATCACGCACCTTGTCCTTCAAAGAATATTTGACACTGTCTCCCAAAGACACCGCCGCGCGTTTCTCTACATCGTCCAAAATATCCATGAGGTTTTTCTTCAATTCCTCAATCGTATATACATTGCTCGGATGGAACGGCATGGCGATCATCGGACGAATTTCATCGAGATCCATTTCTACACATCCATCATAATACGCCACCGACCCAGGTGAAAGCTCCTTGTATTCTTCAACGCGGCCATGAATATCATAATAATCCTTCACCGCCTCATCGGTCTGCCAGATAGAGGACAGGCAGGTCGTCTCCGTCGTCATGACATCTACGCCAATCCGGAAATCTACGGAAAGGTTCTCCACGCCCGGTCCCACAAATTCCATAATCTTGTTTTTGACAAAGCCCTTTTCGAACACTTCTCCAATGATGGCAAGCGCAATATCCTGCGGACCTATGCCCGGTCTCGGAGAGCCCTTCAGATAAATTGCCACGACTTCGGGCATATCGATATCATAGGTGCGTCCCAACAGCTGCTTTACCAGCTCCGGACCACCTTCTCCCATTGCCATCGTACCCAACGCCCCATAGCGCGTATGAGAATCCGAACCCAAAATCATCCGCCCTCCACCGGAAAGCATCTCTCGGGCATATTGATGGATCACTGCCTGATGCGGCGGCACATAGATCCCACCATAACGCTTGGCACAGGACAGGCCAAACATATGGTCGTCCTCATTGATTGTACCTCCTACCGCACATAGACTATTGTGACAATTTGTCAGTACATATGGCATCGGAAAACGCTCCAACCCCGAAGCCCTCGCCGTCTGAATAATTCCCACATAAGTAATATCATGGCTGGTGAGCTTGTCAAAGCGAATCTGCAGTTTCTCCATATTGTCCGAAGTATTGTGTTCGTCCAATATCCGATACGCAATCGTCGCTTTTTTTGCCTCCTTCGGATCCTGTGTCAATCCCGCTTCCTGCGGATTTTCCACAATCTTTTCTCCATCTACCAAAAAAACTCCCTTTTCATACAACTTCATGAATTTTCTTCCTTTCTTGCCAATGTTTTCTTCAATCTATAGCACACTTATTCGGATTATTACCCTTCTCCTTCCTTCCACTTGAAATACTCCGCATCAAGATTCACATTGATTTCCGGAACCACCGCCTCCTTTTCCTCCTCGGGCGGCTCATCCAAATATTCCTCCAAACCCTGTGAACGGAAATATTCTTCGTTCAATTTTATTTCAACCTGTGTATCTGCATAAGGGCTTGGCTCCGGGTTTGCGGCCTCGCGTTCCTTTTCCTTCGCCCGTCTTGCATTTTCATCCTCGATCAAACGCAGATATTTTTGCGTATCAATCAAACCCTGAAGCTGTCCCTTCAGTTCGTATTGATTGTGACGCACCGTATCGAGCTCCTGCTTGATCTGCGTTTGCATTTCGGAATAAATCTGGTCAAAACGGTTCCTTGTCTCTTTGACCACATCGGCCAGCTCATTCATCGCCCGATCGGAATACATCAGAGACGCAGCATAAATTTCCTCCGCATTTTTGCGGGTCTCAAAGATCAGTTCGTCATTTTCCCGCTGCACCTTCCGCCTGGCCTTGTCCCGGCTCGCCTCCGTCAACTCGTGCTCTTCCATCATATCGTACATACAGCTATTGAGGTCTTTGAGCAGATTCATCATCCGATCCTTGTCGATCACGACCCTGTGCTTGCTCCCCTCATACGGCTGCGCCCTCGAAAACAACACATGAATTTCACGAAGCACCTTTTCCGTTCTATCCTGCGCACTCATTCTCTTCTCTCCCAAACCCACGCATTGCTCGTTCCAAAATTCCATGCAAATGGGCAATCATCGTTCCATAATTAGTCATAGGCACGGATGCCTCTTTCGCTACCGACAACCGCCATGCCATCTCCCGTTCCGGCAAGGTGCATCCTCCACAATGAATGATCAAATCGAAATCCGACACATCCACTGGAAATTCTCCCCCACTGGTAAAATGGTACTCAAAAAGCAAACCCTCTGGATTTCTTTCTTGCCCCGTCCTTGCGTCCGCAGCATTCCCGTCCGAAGCATCTTCCTCTTTCATTCGCTGCCTTGCATACGATTCAATCCAATTTGGCAACTTCACCGTCCCAATATCACCGCACTGCCTGTGGTGCGTACACCCCTCCGAAATCAAAATCCTCGCACCCGGTTTCAAATGGTCAATCGTCTTTGCGCCCTTCGCCTGCCAATCCAAATCTCCCTTGTACCTCGCCATCAGGATGGAAAAGGAAGTCAGAGGAATCGTCTGCGGCAATAATCGGTCAACCTCTCCAAAAGCCTGGCTATCCGTCACGACCAACGAAGGCGGCGCCGACAGCTTGTCCAACCCCTGCAGCAACTCGGAAGGCTGCAATGTCATCGTAATAATCCCATGATCAAGCGCATCTCGAATCACCTGCTGCTGCGGCAAAATCAAACGTCCCTTTGGCGCCGATTCATCGATCGGCACCACCAACACCAATACATCTCCTTTTTGAAGCAGATCGGAAACCAAATATCGCCTTTTTTTGACAGAATTTCTACCAAAAGCAGCAATTCTTTCCCGCAGCTCCGTTGCTCCCCTATCAGAAAGCGGCTCCTTGCAGCTAAAAGGAACGACCGTTTCGACAGGTACTCCCCATTGCTCCGCCAGTCGACGCTGGAAATCATCTCTCTGCGGCCTGCTCAAACCTTCTGCTTTGTTTGCGATAATCAAAAACGGCAGATTGCTTCTATTTATATAGGAAAGAAGTCGTTTCTCCACTCCCCAATCCGATGCAGTGTCCATCGCATCTACTACGATGAGTCCCACATCGATGCGTCGCAGCACTTCTTCTGTTTTTTGCTGCCGTTTTTCACCCAACGCCGTCTCATCCAGCAAACCAGGTGTATCATAGAGCATGACCGGACCAATCGGCAGAAGCTCCATTGCTTTTCGCACTGGATCCGTCGTCGTGCCCTCCTGGTCGTCCACTACTGCTATTTCCTGTCCGGCCAATGCATTGAGCAGGCTTGACTTTCCGGCGTTCACCCTGCCAAACAATCCAATCTGTACCCGCTCCGAAGTCGGTGTTTCATTCAAGCCCACATCCAACAACCTTTCTGTCTGTACGGTTTTTAGATTTCATTACAAAACACGCATCCCACGCAGATTCCTATTCTATACCCAACGACAAAGTATTGCAAGCCCCGTGTCGATACAGTTCTCGTTCAAAAATCCTGCTTCAAAAATTCTCTGTCAAACACACTCATTCTGCCACAACTAATCCACGGCCCCCTCTAAATACGTTTCCATCAACATCGCCAGCCTCGCCGTCACAGCATCGTCGAACCGCCGCAGATCCAGCCCCGACAATTTTTCAAATTTATCGAGCCGATAAACAAGCGTGTTGCGATGCACATACAGCCGTCTCGATGTCCGCGCAATGGACAATCCCTCTTCAAAAAATATGTGAATGGTAATAGACAACTCCTGATCCATCGCATCGAACCGGAATCCGCCCAAATGATCCTCCAAATACTCCCGGCAGTCCTCCTTCGTCAGTTTGCCGATCAACTTGCCAAGCCCCAGGTCATGATAGGCATGAACTTGACTTCCGGGCGAAAACCTACGCCCACAGTTTTCGGCAAACTCTACTTTTTTGAACGAATCCGGAAGTTCCGACAACCGTTCGACACATTCATCAAAAGAAACAGAGACAGGCACCATGATCTCCGCTGAGAGCGTATCCACCAATGTCTTTGCTTCTTCCCGCAATTTTTCTGTGGAAACGACATTTCTCAGCAAACGAAGCAATATCAGGTGGTTTTCATCCGGATGCAAAATCCAGGAACCTTCTCCAAAAAGGTCTCCCAGTACCGTTTCTGCCTCGGCACTCACACCTTGCGAAAAGCACAAAAGAAAGACCACCGCCGTAGTAGCCTCCTTCAAATGAAATCGGTTAATTGATTTCGATGTCTCCTCCGCAGAAAGATTTCCTCTCAAAAAGGAAAGCCAAAATTCAGATAAATCCAGGCTTTTCCGATATGGCTCCAAAAATCGTTCCAAAATATTGACAATCTGCGCTTCGTCTACGTCCTGCTCTTTGGGCAAAACAATAAACAGGCCCGTCCGCCTTGTCAACTCTTCCAACAAGTGGTTTTTTTGTTCTTCCATCGTATTCATCACTCTATATCTCTATAATAGCACAATCCCCACCCAAAATGGGTGGGGATACCATTCGTTCTTTATATTTCGGAACCTTCCATAATCAACGTAATATTTCTTTCAGGATCCTTAGTTGACGATCGTTTTCTCTGTGTCTTTGTCAAAGAAATGCGCCTTCTCCATATCAAATGCGAAACGCACCTTGTCGCCCATCCGTGCTGTTGTACGAGGGTCTACTCTCGCCGTCAGCTGCACGCCTGCATAATCGAAATACAGGAATACTTCCGCACCCAACAACTCATAGACACGGATCTGCGCATCAAACACAGTATTCGGCGATGTATCAATGAACATCTGAGAATCATGAATATCCTCCGGACGAATGCCCATCAACACAGTCTTGCCCGAATATCCGCCGGAAATCAGCGATTTTGCCTTCGAAACCGGCACGGCCAGCTTCGTATCACCTACGATCGCCGTCACCTTGTCTCCATTCGCTTCAATCTTCGCATCCATGAAGTTCATCTGCGGCGATCCAATAAAGCCAGCCACAAACACATTGCCCGGGCTCATATAGAGATTGTGCGGTGTATCGATCTGCTGTACAATACCGTCCTTCATAACAACGATTCTTGTACCAAGGGTCATAGCCTCCGTCTGGTCATGCGTCACGTAGATGATCGTAGCGCCCAAACGCTCATGCAGCTTGGAAATCTCAATACGCATCTGCACACGGAGCTTTGCATCGAGGTTGGACAGAGGCTCGTCCATCAAGAACACCTTCGGATTTCGCACGATGGCACGTCCCATAGCCACACGCTGTCTCTGACCGCCGGACAGAGCCTTGGGCTTCCTCTCAAGCATTGCTTCAAGACCCAAAATAGAAGCAGCCTCGCGTACTTTTTGATCAATTTCTTCCTTCGGACGCTTCCTCAGCTTCAAACCGAAAGCCATATTGTCATACACTGTCATATGCGGATACAAAGCGTAATTCTGAAATACCATTGCGATATCACGATCCTTCGGCTCCACATCGTTCATCCGATCTCCGTCGATCAAAAGATCTCCACTCGAAATATCTTCCAACCCAGCCACCATACGCAGAGTCGTCGACTTTCCGCATCCAGAGGGACCTACAAAAATAATAAATTCCTTGTCCTTGATCTCCAAATTGAAATCCTTGACGGCTTCAAAACCGTTCGGATATACCTTGCAGATGTTTTTCAGTGAAATGCTTGCCATGTGAAACCTCCTTTACACGGTAAACTCTTTGATTGCTTCCAAAACTTCGTCCTGATCCGTGCTATTCTGAAGCACGAGCTCCAAATCCTCAGACAGATCCAGAGAAAAAATACCCATAATCGACTTTGCGTCAATTACATAGTGGCCGGACACCAAATCAAAATCACCGTCATACTTTGTCAGGATATTGACAAACTTTTTCACCTTATCAATGGAATTGATATTCACTTTTACACTTTTCATGCACTCCTCCTTCTATTTCCTTCCGAATCTGTCTTTCAAAGTCAGATTTGATTTTTCGGAATAAATTATCAGTTGTATTCATACTAATAATTCCGGTCAGCAGCCGCAATAGGCATATGTACAAAATTTCCTAGCATTTATCGTATAGAAGTGCAAATTTATTCGTACTTCCTCAAACGCTATCGCATAGTATTTTTTCTAGTTTGAAAATACATCTGCCAATCTCACAAAATCTGCAAGCGACAACTTCTCTCCCCGAATATTTGTCGTAAATCCAGCTTCAAAGACAGAATTTTCTATCTCTTCCTTTGAAAGAGACAAATTTGCCCCATTATAAAGGGCATTCACCAAGGTTTTTCGCCGTTGATTGAACGCTGCACGAATCAATAAAAACAACAAATTTTCATCCTCGACAGCAACAGGCGGCTGCTCAAATCTTTGCATCGAAACAACCGCGCTTTCCACTTTGGGTGGTGGAAAAAAGGCTTCCGGCGGCAGAAAAAAAGCCACTTCAGGCTTGGCTCTATATGCCACCGACAGGGACAAAGCTCCATAAGCCTTCGAGCCCGGTTCAGCGATCATTCGCTCTGCCACCACGCGCTGCACCATGACCGTAATCCTCGACCAATTCAAATCTCCCTCGAGAATTTTCATCAATATAGGAGTGGTGATATAATACGGCAGATTCGCCACAATGCGAATCGTCCGTCCTTCATTATCCTTCGAAATCAATTTCGAGAGATCCAACTTCATGACATCTCCCTGCACCAATTCGATATTGAAGCAATCGGCCAACTCCTCCTCCAAAACAGGCATCAACCGTTCGTCGATTTCAATAGCCAGCACCCTTGCTGCCGATTTTGAGAGCAACCGTGTCAGAGAACCCATCCCGGGACCTATTTCCAATACAAAATCATCTTTTTCTATCTGAGCCGCGTCAACAATCCTTTGCAAAACACCGGCATCAGTCAAAAAATTCTGACCAAAACGCTTGCTAAGCCGCACACCATGCCTGCCAAGCACTGCCTCCATTCGACGTTTTTCGAGCTTTGCGGAATGCACTATTGTTCCTCCATTTATTTTGCTTCTTTCCATTCCACTTTTCGAAACAGCTTTCTCGCATTCTCTGCCGTTTGAGAAACAACCTGCTCTTCTGTGATCTCTCTGAGCTTTGCAATAGCTTGTACCACATACGGCAGATACGTTGAATCATTCCGACTGCCTCGAAACGGTTCCGGTGTCAGATAGGGACAATCCGTCTCCACTACGATCTTAGAAAGCGGCACCCTTTGCACTGTTTCCTTGAGTTTTTTTGCGTTTTTGTAGGTCACCACGCCTCCAATGCCAAGATAAAATCCCATCTTGACGTATTCCTCTGCAATTTCCGGAGAATAGGAAAAGCAGTGCATGACCCCTCTCGTCCCTTGAGCAATGGCTTCCTTCAATATAGATAAAGTGTCTTCACACGCCTCTCTGGAGTGGATGATCACAGGCAAATTGGCTTCTCTGGCAATGGCCAACTGTCTCTTGAAATAATATCTCTGCCTTTCTCGTACACCTTCGTCCTTTTCCCAATAATAGTCCAGACCAATTTCCCCTACAGCCACTACCTTTTTTTCAGCAGCATGCTCGATGATCCACGAAAGGCCTTGCTCGTGCAAATCTCCCTCCAACGGTTTGCTTCCATCGAAAGCAGATACATTCACTCCCTTCAACAGAACTGACTCTTCTCTATCTTCATCTGGCGTATATTCAACCAATGTTTCAATATCGCTCGGATGCACGCCAATGGCAGCAAATATGAAAGGAAATTTATTTGCCAACTCCAGGCTCTTTTTGGTGCCATCCAGGGTCGATCCCACATTGATAATCGGTGCAATTCCCTTCATTTCCATAGAATCAAGAAGAGAGGCCCGATCCTCCTCGAACCTCTCATCATCATAATGCGCATGTGTTTCAA
>JAFUXY010000029.1 GCA_017477005.1 Lachnospiraceae bacterium
CCAATTGCACAATCCGCCGTCATCATAATAAGATGCGCCGTACGTTCAATCAAATCGACTGTCTTTTCATCTGCGCGGCCATCCAGCACATCCTCCAGCAATTTCGCCAACGCGCCCAGACCTACCCGGCAAGGCGTACACTTGCCGCAGCTTTGCGCATGACATAGTCGCAGGAAATTCAATGACATATCGACCGGACAAAGCCCTCTGGGTGATGATGCGATTCTGCGTCCAATGTCCGCATACAGCCCCTCTAACACTTTTTGCCCCTCTCGGGGACGCTCCAATTGCAACCGTTCCATACATACCCCTATCTATTATTTTGACTACTTCAACTATTTTTATTATAAATATTTTTCCCAATCCATCAATTCGATTTTTTAATTTTTTTTAGCCAAAAAGAAATGCCGTTTCATAGAACGACTATAAAACGGCATAAATCGACTAAAATCACTTTATTCTTTTTTCTTAAAATATCTTCAGCGAAACATCTCCATTTCCCAACAATTCCGTCAACTCTGTTTCATTCATACCGGAAATATGCCCCAACTTCGTATAACTCCACGTATTGCTTCCATAAAATACAACGATCTGATTTCCAGAATATAGAACAATATCTCCCGGCTTGGTTGTAGTACGAACGTCATTTCTTGGAAGGGAGCTTCCAATGGAACCCACCTGTTCAAAACCCCCATACATTGCCATTTGAACGGAAATCGATCCGTCCTTGACCAACTTTCTCAAGGCTTCTACCGATGCATTATCCTCCCATTCGACATCCATTTCCGTACCTGAAATCACCATTGTCATCCCGTAGTCCTCATCCTCACTCGCCTCGTTTTCTTCCGTATCCACTCCCTCTTCTCCGCTTCTCGATTCCTCTATATTGGATTCACTGACTCCCTCCTCTGTTTCTTCACCGCCTTCTGATTCGTTTTTTTCCGCTTCACTCACTTCTTCCCCGCTCTTTGATTCGACTCCCTTTTCTTCACTACCCTCTAATTCGTTTGCCTTCGCTTCGCTCGCTCCTTCTTTGTCTTTTTCTGAATCGTTCCCAACTGCTGCCGTTCAAATTTTTCCCCGTTCTGCTTGTATAAAATCACGAAGCTGCGTTCAGGAGGCCAATATATTATGTCTCCAACCTTGTAGCTATCTTCTCTCAACGTCTGGGTTGGAAGCGCCTTCTTTAGTTGGTAACACATTTCCCGGTCAAAAAGATTTTCCATCTCCACCTTCATCGGAAACAACTTGATCAATTCCCTCGTCGCGCTGTTGTCCTCCAATTTGCCGGAAAGCGTGCGATCTCCCGTTTTTATTTTTATTGCATAGGTTTTTTTCTCTTTGACGGTCACCGTGCAAGTATAATTCTTCTTTCCAATCGTAGCCGTAATCTTTGCCGTTCCTTTTTTCTTTGCCTTCACAACGCCCTTGCTGTTTACGGAGGCAACCTTCGTCTGCGAACTCTTCCATTTGGCTGTCTTTTTTGTTCCTTCCAACTTTAGATTGTAGCTTGCCCCAACAACCATGCTGACCTTGCTCTTTGACAATCGAACAGCCGCTTCCGCTTGAAGCGTCAAAAAGGAAAATCCAACAAACAAGACCAACAAACCCAAAAGCGAGATTCGAACTTTATTGAAATTCTTCATAATCGCCCCTCCTAAGCCGCCTGGGTCAAGCCGCATTTACACTGACCACGCGTAACCACCTCTCCTGCGCATTCCATTACCGCATCCTCACGAATCACCTCGCCTACACTATCGCAGACAATCTTTCCTGATTTTGGATTCTTGACAGACAGCACATTTCCAATGATATCCGCCTGCACATCCGAATATTCAAAGGCCAGATCCGTTTCCTCCATCGTGCAGCCATACATCCTGAGACCCTTGCAATAACAAAGTGGCTGCGTGCCGATGATCCGGCAGTTTATCAACGTCAGATTCTCGGAATACCATGCCAGATACTCCCCTTTAATCACGCTGTTTTTCACCGTCACATTTTTACTATGCCAAAACGCATCCTTGGTATCTAATACGCTATCCTCAATCGTCATATTGCTGACGTATTGGAACGAATATTTGCCCGAAAATTCAAGACCTTTGATTGTCAAAGCCGACCCGTGCAAAAAAGCATATTCCGATGTCAGGCTGGAATCCTCTATGCGAATATGACGACAATTCCACCCAAACTCCGGTGAATGAATCTCCGTTTTTTCAATCGTAATATCGCTGCATTCCCGCAGCGCTTTGATCCCATCCAACCGGCTATCCGCGATCCGTCCATTTGAAGAATACCATATGGCCGCCCTGGTAAGCTCGTCCATTTCCACATGGTCCATCGAAAAGCCCTTCGTATGCCACAATGGGTACCGCAGGGAAAAGGAGCAATCCGTCAGTGAAATATCCCGCGCTTCCTTCAAGGCCGATTCCCCGTCCTGCGGTCCGGCAAAGGTTGTGTGAATGATGTCCACATCCTTGGCGTTGTAAAGAGCTCTCTCTTCATCAAATACTCTGTCTCTTATTTCCTGTCTCATTTTATCTCACCCTCCTGTCAAAATTCCTGTTTCCCCTCTTCCTTCTGTATTCCTCCTGTATATTAGTATAACAAGAAAAACACATAATAACAAATACTTATATTTTATACAAAACTATGCTAAAATGTTATAGGAAGTATCGATTTATACTGAACGAGGATACTGCTATGGATATCAAAGATATGGAATATTTTGTTGCGATTGCCACGGAAGGAACCATTTCAAAGGCAGCGGACACCCTGCACATCACCCAGCCAGGACTGTCGCGCAAAATGAAGGAATTGGAAGAAACGCTTGGGGTCGGTCTATTTGAACGCGGAAACAGACACATTCGTCTGACCGAAGAGGGCATGATATTAAAACGGCGCGCCGAAGAAGTAATCGCCCTGATGCAGCGGACGCAACAGGAAATCGTTCACGCGCACGATAGTCTCTCCGGAGTGGTTCACATCGGAGCCGGAGAGTCTAAATCCTTTCACTATTTATCTCGGGTCATTCACTCTATGCAGATGGATTATCCCCAGGTGTCCTTTTCCGTCACCAGTGGAGACACCACGGATCTGCTGGAGCAGTTGGAACATGGACTGCTGGATGTGGCCCTGATCTTTACGGAATACGATC
>JAFUXY010000312.1 GCA_017477005.1 Lachnospiraceae bacterium
CATTCCTCAACCTGAGCCAAAGAAAAGAGGTCGTCCTCGAAAGAACCCGGTTGAGGATAAACCCAAGCGTCCCCGTGGTCGCCCGAGGAAAAACCCGTAGTCATCTACGGGTATATAGTACCGTAGATTGGGAAACTGTTAGTTATACTATGATTTTTTCCGTCATAGGATAAGGCACTTTTCAACTCAATGGGTGAAAATCCTGGTGAAACATTCATTAAATCGGATCGTGAGATTATTACACTGTCCGTATTATTTAATCCCAATTTTTCTACGAAGTCAGTCCAACTCATATCTTTTGTCTGTACAGCATTATGGATGGATAATAAATTATTAGACAAGTCAACACCTGAAATAGCCTGATCCAAATTTTCCAGATGGCGAATATTTTGGATATAGGCTGTGCCGTCTTTGACCTTTGCAAAAAGACTGTTTGTCGTCTTTTTTCCACTGTATGCTACGTTTGCCAATGCTTTGTTGCTAAATGAAACAGCTTGGATTTTGATATCTTCACCTGGTATACAATTCCCTTCTGTTTCATCTTCAAACAAACGATTTAAGTCAGAAAAATGCCCATTGGATGTTGTTATATCATCTAAATAAATGAGGTATTCTGATTTTTGATCTTCCGTTTTTTTGGCTGACTCATTCAAGGTATTACCGTCTCTAATTGTAATATAATGTTTCGCATTTTTCCCTTGAATAATCAAACGTAACGAAGCAACATCAACACCATTGATAATTGCATTCGTATTCGGATCTGTTATCTTTACAGACAATCTTTCTGCATTATCAATCTCTATGGTAGGTGCTTCCAAAGGTTTTTCCAACTTAGGTAACTCGCTAAGTTCTTTATTAAGCCCATTGTCAGCCTCTGCCAATCCGCCATACCAGCCCAGAATCGATTCGCCATCCCAGCTATGACGAGCCGCTTTATTATCACCGGTTGTTTTATTATCTCTTAGGTTCATAACTGTGCCATAATCTAAATTACCTTTCGTATAATTATAGGACTCTGGTGTGCCCTTCGTCGAGCAATAAAATACATCGAGAACTTGGCCGATGTCCTTTCGATAGCGAATCAGATAGTTTCCACCGGTACGAACCGTCTCATCAATGGAGCCGAAAGGAAGCATTTGATCAAAAATCTTGCCCGTTGAAGAACCCTCATTGACAGTATAATAATATACAATATTTTTGCCGGAATCATTCGGTGTGGTACCAAACTCCGTCTTTGTGAGGTTCAGATAACCTTCGCTCTGCGCCATCGCCAAATGATTCTGCGCCGCAATAAAGATTTCTTTGGCTATGCTGTCTCGCTCCATTTGTCGCAATGACTTCTGATATTGTGTGACCGCCACAAAGCTCACACCGCTTAAGATCATAAGGATTCCGAGGCCCACCAAAAGCTCTGCAAGAGTCATGCCTCGATTATTCTTCAACTTCCTCATTCCCCAAACTCCTATCATTTAGTAAGTGATAACACGGATTAACAAAGTATCTCTATGCGACAAATCCGACCGATTAGATACTACGTCGCTGACAGACAAACCGGAAACAGTAATAAGTCCATTTTCGAAGGAGATGCCTTTGCAGGTCAGTTTCAATCCTCCGCCAGCTTCTTCGGAAATAAAAGGGACGGCGTTGCTGTCTTTTCCTATGCCTTCTATTGCCACATAATGCTGGTATTTTATGGTATTATTTTCTATATATATGCGAGAGGAAGCGCCCGTTTCCGCATTAGTATAGGTGATTCGATTTGCCCCCTCAGCTCGTATATTAGAGGCTGTTCCCAACTCTCCCCGCAGTCTGGTAATCGTAGTGGAAAGAAGCACCTGTGCATTGGCTCCTCGCATCACGTTTTCGCAAGCCCTTTTTGCAACAGGAATCCCGGAAACCACTACGGAGAAAGCCAGCATCAGAATCAAAGTGGAGAGCAAGGTTTCCACTAGCGTAAAGCCATTTTGTTTTGTTATTTTCTTTTTCAAATGAATCTTTCTCATGTTATTCAATGAATTTATATGTAGTCACTTTTTTATCGCCCAATACTGTATTTTGATAATACTGAATAGGGTACGAAGCATCTTTAAGTGAAAAATCCCCACGCTTGCTGCTGATTGTGACGGATGAATTGCCATTGGATCTCTCCTGCTTTACCATGCTGTCGTTCGCATTATAATATTCCCCCATTTTTTCATTGCTGCTTTGGACAGAGCGTGAGGCTGCGGAAATTGCCCCTGCCAGCATCAACAGGCCTAAGGACACAATCAAAAGGGAAATGAGTGTTTCTGCAATTGACTCCCCCGTATTGCTGTTCAGTTTTGTCTTCCATTTGGATTTCATAAGAAACCTCCGGTATTTGCCTTTACGGATAGGCGTATTGTTGTATGTCGTTTAGATGCCATGATAGCGTGATCACACGAGTTTCCTCAATCTTTCTCGATCTCATGACGGAACCATCATCCGGCAGATCATTCGGAGCATCGGGCGAAACCTCATCTACGTCTTCGTTTTCATCCGATAGGAAAGTCAGCTGCAGCATATAGGAGGAATTGAATTCACCAGGGTTTTTGACAGTCAAAATCAGATTTCCCGCTGCCAATCTCTCTATAATATCGACATCCAAATCTTGTAAATTTGCAGAGGAAAGCGACAAATTCTTTTCTACCAAGTCATTACGATAATACTGATAGGCAGCAAGCATCGGAATGGAGTCAAATTCAGCCCCGCTCACAAAACCATCCTTGTCACGGATCTTTATTCCATTGTTTTTTGTATCGTTTATATTCCTGAATGTTCCCTTCTGAATATAGGCGCCTGCGATAGATGGGGTACCCTCTCTTTCTACGCTTATTTCTACTCCGTTTTCATAGGTGACATTTTCCTTATACTCTCTTTGTTCCACAATTGTCACCGTCTCATCATTGATCACATCCCGCAGTAGCATCGCTGCCGAGGTCACGCTGTAATACCTCTGGTCCGTCTCGGCTATCGCAGCCAGCCGCCCGGAGGCGGTAGTGGCTGCGACCATGATCACCGAACAGATAACCGTGCAGATCAGAAACAGCAGC
>JAFUXY010000313.1 GCA_017477005.1 Lachnospiraceae bacterium
AATGCCTATTATGAAGGCTTTTACGAGGAAATGATCGGCTTCATCCGTTCGCTGTTTGAATCGGCGTTGAAGACAAACGACGCCTTGGAGCGGGCGGTCATCACCGGCTGTTTGCGGATTGGCCGGGAAAGCATCTTTACGGGGCTGAACAACTTGAAGGTCAATTCCATATTGCAGGCTGACTTCGCCGAAGGTTTTGGGTTCACCCAGGAAGAAACCTCCCAAATGCTCTTGGATTTTGGGTTATTGGACAAGGAAGACGAGGTGCGGGATTGGTACGACGGCTATCTGTTCGGAGAAACGGAGATCTACAATCCGTGGAGCGTGACAAGCCATGTGGATGGGAAGGTGAATGGAAAACGACCGTTCCCTGTTCCTTATTGGTCTAATACCTCTTCAAATTCCATCGTCAAGGATTTGGTGGAACGTTCGAACGAAAAAGGAAAGGAAGAGCTGTGTTGTCGGGGTGAAATAATAAGAAAAAAAGAGGCACCCACATCTATCCAAGAAGTGGGTGCCTGATCTTTTTTGAAAAATGGGATACAAAAGTCTATGCACGCTCCACCTTCCCGGAACGCAGGCAAGCAGTGCAAACATAAATCCTTTTGTGGCCGCCGCCTTCCATCACGCACTTGACACGCTTGATGTTCGACTTCCACATTTTGTTGGATCTTCTATGAGAATGGCTCACCTTGATTCCGAAATGAGCCCCTTTTCCACAAACTGAGCATTTCGCCATGGTCTTTCTCCTCCTCGCAATCCTTGTTTCTACACAACTAAAAATATTTTACCAAAGAATTCTATAAAAAGCAAGCAAAACTGTTTGTATTTTCTGGTAAAATAGGTATAATATTACGGTGAATTGAAATACAGTGGGAGGATAGGCAGCTGTTTGACGGAATAGCTGCAAGTATATTTCGGAGGAAAACTATGCAAGGGCAGGGCAAGATACATACCAAATTGGGAATGATCTCCGTGGACAAGGAAGTGATTGCGACCTATGCCGGTTCCGTGGCGGTGGAATGCTTCGGCATTGTCGGTATGGCCGCTGTGAATGTCAAGGACGGATTGGTCAAGCTATTGAAGAAGGATTACCTGAGCCATGGGATCGATGTCCGGATCGGGGAGGACAACGAGATCTCTCTGGCGTTTCATGTGATCATTTCCTATGGGGTGAGTGTGGCAACCGTGGCAGAAAACCTGATGTCTACCGTGAAGTACAAGTTGGAGGCGTTTACAGGCATGCCGGTGAAGCGGATTCGTATTTCCGTTGAGGGAATACGTGTGATCGACTAAAGGGAGGGCTATGGAAAAGATGAATACGATAGACGCGGCAATCCTTTCCAAAATGTTTTTGGCGGGTGCGAAAGCCTTAGAAGCCGACAAGGAGCATATCAATGAGCTGAACGTATTTCCGGTTCCCGATGGAGATACGGGGACAAATATGTCTATGACTGTTCTGTCGGCAGCCAAGGAGGTATTGGCAATCGATCATTTGGAGATGCGAACCCTCTGCAAAGCGATTTCCTCGGGCAGTCTGCGGGGCGCGAGGGGAAATTCCGGCGTGATTTTGTCCCAGCTTTTGCGCGGATTTACCAAGGTGATCAAGACGGAAGAAACTCTTTCGGTGGATATTTTGTGCGAGGCGGCACAGCGGGCTGTGGAGACGGCGTACAAAGCCGTGATGCAGCCCAAGGAAGGGACGATTTTGACCGTGGCAAGGGCCGGCGCCGACAAGGCGATTGAGCTTGCGGACGAGACCGAGGATATTGAGGTCTATTTGAAAGGGGTATTAGAGGCTTGCGAAGAGGCGCTGGCGCAGACGCCAGAGCTGCTTCCGGTGTTGAAGGAGGCGGGGGTCGTGGACTCTGGCGGGCAGGGATTGTGCCGGATTTTGTCTGGCGCCTATGCCTTCTTGTCCGGCGAGGATACCGGGCTTCTTTCCGATGCTTCCTGTGGGGAGAAGAAGGAAGAGGCACCTTCGAGCCGTTTCACTTACCGGATGGAATTTTCGATGCGGCCGGCGCCTTACAACAGCCATGAAGAGCGCAAGAAGCTGCGGGAATTTATGAAGTCGATGGGCGATGGCGCCTATCTCGAAAAGGATGGCGCCTTCTACACGGGGCGGCTGGTGACGGACGATCCGGGACGCATTATTACGAGTGTCCTGCGAAATGGCAGCATCGAGACGATTGAGATTGTCAATACCCGTCGAAAAGAATCCGATGCAGAGCCGGAGAAACCCCAGCAAAAGGAATCCGATGGGGAAGCGGGGCAGTCTAAAGCCTCCCAGACCGAAGCGCCGGCACCCGCAGAGCCGAAAGCGACTCCGCCCAAGGAGATCGGCATTGTGGCGGTATCGATCGGAGAAGGGATCAATCAGATCTTCCGGGATCTCGGGGTCGATGCCTTGATCGAGGGCGGGCAGACCATGAATCCGAGTACGGAGGATATCATGAAGGCGATCGCCTCCGTCAATGCAAAGACCGTGTTCGTGCTTCCCAACAACAAAAACATCGTCCTTTCCGTAGAACAGGCGGCGGGTCTTGTCTCAGACAAAGGAGTGATCGTGGTGCCGACCAAGACGATCTCGCAGGGGGTTTCCGCACTGATCAGCTTCGTGCCCGGGGATTCGCCGGAAGAAAATCTCGAGCATATGAAGGAAGAGCTTGCGCTTGTCAAGTCCGGGGAGATTACCTATGCGGTACGCGACACAACGATCGACGGGCGTTCCATTGCGGCCGGAGATTATATGGGAATCACCGATGTGGGAATCGTCTCTGTGGAAAAGCAGATTGACGCGACGCTTCTTTCGATGCTTTCTGCGATGCTCGATGAGGATTCGGCGTTGATCACGCTGTATTATGGACAGGATGTGAAGGAAGAGGAGGCGCAAAAGCTGTTTGAAACAGTGCAGCAGACCTACCCCGATCTGGAGGTAGAGCTTCAGGAGGGTGGTCAGCCGGTGTATTACTATATTGTATCGGTGGAGTGAGGAAAGCATGTTGGATTTTTATGCACCACTTACCAACTTAAAAGGGATTGGCCCCAAAACGGCAAAATTATTCGAGGCGCTCGACATCAAAACTGCGGGCGCCCTTCTTTATCATCTGCCACGCACCTACCATCTGTATCCGGAGCCGACTGCGGATTTGCCTCAGGCCGTGGGCGAGCGGATCGCCGTACGCATGGTGTCGGCGCGTCCGATTTCGACGAAGTACACCTCTCAAATGGACATCAGTATCGGGGAGGGGTGGGTGCATCCCGAGGACGGCGCTTCCACCCGTTTGGAATTGGTCTGGTTTCGAATGCCTTTTATCAAAAGCAAGGTTCTGCCAAACAAGGAATACGTCTTTTATGGGGAACTCAAGCATACCAAGGCGAGCGCCTTTTCGATCCAGCAGCCGGAGGTCTATACGCCGCAGGAATACGAGACCCTGAGGCAGCGTCCCCAGCCAATCTATTCGCTCACAAAGGGGCTGTCCAACAATGCGGTCGCAAAGGCTTTGGCGCAGCTTTTAGACGATCCGTCTCTGACCGAAGAATTTCTGCCCCCCGTCCTTTTGCAGCGTCGCCATCTGATCGGATTTCACCGGGCGCTTTCGCAGATGCACAAGCCCGACGACTTGGAGGGGCTGACCGAGGCCAGAGACCGCTTGGTCTATGATGAATTTCTGAAGTTTTTTCTGGCGAAGGAAATGGAGCATACCGGGGCGGCGGGCGTGGAGAATGGCTGGCATTTTGCAAGCGATGCCCAGATGATGAAAGTGCTTGAGGGTCTGCCGTTTTCGCTCACCGAAGGACAGCAGGAGGCTCTTTGGGAGATGAAGCGGGATATCGACGGCGATTTCGTGAGCCAGCGGCTGCTGCAGGGAGATGTCGGAAGCGGCAAGACGATCTTGGCGTTTTTGATTATGCTCTATGCCGTGGAAAACGGCGCGCAGGCGGCGATGATGGCGCCGACCGAGGTGTTGGCGAGGCAGCATGAAAAGACCTTCCAATCCTATATAGACCTGTTCCATCTTCCGTACGACGTGGTCTGCGTGACCGGGTCGCTTCGGACAAAAGAGCGAAATGCGTTGAACGAGCGGATTGCCACAGAAGGTGGGCTGTTCATTGTCGGCACCCATGCGCTGCTGTCCGATACGATGCGTTACCATAGTCTGGCGGTGGTGGTCGTGGATGAGCAGCACCGCTTTGGCGTGCGGCAGAGAAAGACCTTTTCTCAAAAGGGAGAAAACCCCCATGTGATCGTGATGAGCGCGACGCCGATCCCGCGTACCCTTGCGATGATCCTGTACAGCGATATGCATATTTCGGTGATCCGGGACGTTCCGGCGAGGCGGCGGCCGGTCAAAAACGCAATTATTACCAAGGAACGGCGAAAGATGGGGTGGGATTTTATCAAAAAAGAGGTGGAATCGGGGCGACAGGCCTATATTATCTGCCCTTTGGTGAAGGCGACCGAGCAGACAGAAGCGCAAAATGTCATGGATTATGCGACACGTTTGCGAGAATATTATGACGAAAAAATTTCTGTGGGCCTGTTGCATGGTCGAATGAAGCCGGAAGAGAAAGATCAGGTGATGAAAGATTTTTCCGAAAAAAAATTGTCGGTTCTGGTTTCAACTACCGTCGTGGAGGTGGGAATCAACGTACCAAATGCCACGGTAATGATGGTGGAGGATGCAAATCGTTTCGGACTGGCGCAGCTGCATCAGCTGCGGGGTCGGGTCGGCCGGGGACAGTGGCAGTCCTACTGTGTGTTTGTGGACGCAAGCCCCCATGGAAAGGAATCCGAGCGGCTGTCCATTCTGGCAAATTCCAACGATGGCTTCCATATTGCCGGAGAGGATTTGAAGCTCCGGGGTCCTGGAGACTTTTTCGGGCTGCGTCAAAGCGGCGATATGGATTTTCGACTGGCGGATATCTTTCAGGACGCGGATTTGATGCGTGCCGCCGCCGAAGACGCCAAAGCGCTTGCGGCCAAGGAGCTGGTTCTTTCCGAGGAGGAACAGGGGCGGCTTTCTGAGTATATGCGGCGGATGGATACCGTGGTGTACAACAACCTTTGATTCTACAGGAAATGAAAGCCAAAGCCCCGTCTGGTACTTTCGGATACAAAGGCGGGGCTTTTTTTCATTCGATGGGTCGAACCTCTTCCGGGAAGGTAGGGGGGACGGTCATTGAATAATTCGTATAATACACGACAAAGCCGGGCACGGCGCCGGAGGGCTTTTTGACGTGTTTTTTCTCCACATAGTCAATTTCAAGTTTGTCGCTTTCCCGTCCCTGCGAATAAAATCCGGCGATCCGGGCGCAGATCACAAACAGTTCATCGGGAAGCGGTCGTCCTTCGGTACGCACAATCACATGGGAGCCGGGAATCTGCTTCGCATGAAACCACCAATCGCCGCCAGTGGCCAGCTTGAAGGTCAGCTCGTCGTTTTGGAAGTTGTTTTTCCCGACATAGATATGGAAACCATCTTCTGTGACAAAGTGCAGGGGCTTGCTTTTTTCGGGCTTCCGCTCCTTTTTGCGGGAGCCTTTTTTCGTGTAGCCGGACTCGTAGAGCTCGCGTCGGATATCCCGAAGGTCGGCTTCGCTGTCGGCGATAGCGATGGCGTTTTGGATGGAGGCGAGATGCGAGATCGTCTTTTCGGTTTCTGCAAGCTGAGTAGAAACTGCCTCCTTGGTTCGCTTTAGCTTGGCGTATTTTTCGAAATATTTCTTGGAGTTGTCGATGGCGGACAGCTCCGGATCCAAGGGGATGCGAACCGGTTCATTGGTCTCGAAATCGACCAGAGACACTTCTTTGGCCTGCGGGGGAACCTCCGAAGGATAAATTTGCAGGAGAGTACCATAGGTTTTGAATCGATCCATTTTTTTCGTATTTTCCATCTGTTTTTGTTGAATGTAGAATTTTTTTTGATTGCGTTCGAGGATGGTTGATACGAGTTTCCGCAAATCTTGCGACTTCTGGCGAATGTTCGTGACTAAATTTTTGCTTCCATAGTAGGTGGACAACGCTTCGGAGACACTATCGTAGGAAACGAGATGCTTGTCCTGGTACATAGAAAGCGTAAACGGAGCAAATTCAATCGGCGCGTTTGTTTCGGGATCAAAGGCAATGCAGGCGCGCTCCTGGCCTTGGTCTGCGATAGACAGCAGGGAGAAGAAGCTTTGCGACAGCGCCTCTTTTTCCCGCAGCGTCAGGGAGTCCGTCGGAGCGTCGGCGTCGACACCGGCGCGAAAGGCCATTTCAGAAGCGGTAATCCGGGAAAGGCCAATATAGGCATTTTGCAGGGAAAGCGACAGCTTCCCGTGGGAATCCGACAGCCGCTCGAGCAGGCTGTCCGGCGTTTGGGCGTAGGGGTCCAGCTTTCCTTCCTGCCGTGGGATGAAGTAGGGGCGGCCGGGCAGCACCTCCCGTACGGAGCTTGTCGAGAACGAGACATGCTTGATCGCGTCTAGGACAGTTCCTTCGCTGTCACAGAAAATGATATTTGAATGCCGTCCCATGATCTCTATATATAGGTACTTTTTCGCACGGTCTCCGAGTTCATCCCTGTGTTCGATCGTGAAGCAGACCACGCGTTCATTGGTGATCTGTTCCACCTCGCAGATCCGCCCGCCGCCGATGTGCTTGCGCAGTAGCATACAAAAATTGGGCGCGTTTTGGAGAGCGGGCTTGGTATCCTCCGTCAGATACAGCAGTGGAAGGGAGGCGTTGGCGGAAAAAAAAATCTTTCGATTTCCGGTCGGTGTCTTGACCGCGAGCAGCAGTTCCTCCTTTTCCGGCTGGACGATTTTTCGGATGTAGCCGTCCACAAGATTTGCTTTCAGTTCGTGCGATAGAGTGCGTATAGTGATCCCATCAAAAGCCATGGTGTCCTCCTATTGACTAAAAATCTCTTTTTGACTATAATAATTTCCATATGTGGTTTTATCCATGATACCATTCATCGACAGAATAGTATCATATCATCAAGAGGATTTGCAATGATAAACTCAATGACCGGGTTTGGACATTATGAAGTGGTGGATGGTTCCCGCCGCGCCGTAGTCGAGATCAAATCCGTCAATCACAGGTATTTGGACCTGACGATTAAAACGTCAAGAAGAATTACTTCTTTAGAACCGAAATTCCGCAGCTTTCTGAAAAAGAACATCGGACGGGGCAAGGTGGATGCCTATGTACATTTTGAAGAGTCCGCCGATGAAACCTTCAGCATCCACTACAATGAAAAGCTCGCGAGGGGATACGTGGAGAATATGAAGCGTATGGCCGAGGAGTTTGGCTTGGACTACGATGTGTCTGTCTCGACGCTGGCTTCTTATCCGGATGTGTTTGAGCTTGTCCGGGAGGAAGAAGACGAATCTGAATTGGAGGAATTTATTCGTCCCGCGCTGGAGGGGGCCTTGGAGCGGTTTTTTGAGAGCCGTCGGCTGGAGGGCGCGAATCTTCGCAGCGATCTCCTGGAAAAGCTAGAGGAATGTTCGGAGCTAGTGGCGCAGGTCGAGGAACTGGCGCCTACGATCATTGAAGAGTACAAGGCCAGACTCACCCAAAAGGTCTATGAGCTGCTTGAAGAAAAAAAGGTGGATGAATCCCGGATCGCCGCGGAAGTGACGATCTATGCCGACAAAATCTGCGTAGACGAGGAATTGGTGCGCCTGAAAAGCCATGTCAAGGAGATGATCGAAGCGCTCTCCGCCAAGGAGTCGGTCGGTCGAAAGATGGACTTTCTGGCGCAGGAGATGAACCGGGAGGCCAATACCATCCTGTCAAAGTCCACGGACGCGAAGGTCGCGGCGCTGGGGATTTCCCTGAAAACACTGATTGAAAAGATCCGTGAGCAGGTTCAAAACATAGAGTAATATAGAAAGCTGCATGAATCAAGTTCATGCATGATAGATATGGCTTACATCAATATCGGATTCGGAAATATTGCCAACGATGAAAAGCTCGTGGCGATCATCGCCCCCGATTCGGCGCCAGCCAAGCGGCTGATCCAGAATGCCAGAGACCAGGGATTGGTGATCGATGCTACGCAGGGGCGGCGTACCAGGGCCGTTCTTGTGACAGAGCGGGGGCAGGTGATTCTGTCGGCGCTGGTGCCTGAGACGATTGCGGAGCGCAGTCGCAAGGCAGGATCGCTCGATGGAAATTCTCTGTCAAAAGACAGAAAGGAACAGGAATTATGACGCATACGAACGGCTTGGTTGTCGTATTATCCGGATTTTCCGGCGCCGGGAAGGGTACTATTATGAAGCATCTGCTGAACCGCTATCCCGACGATTATCATTTGTCTATTTCCGCCACCACCCGCCCCATACGGACGGGCGAGGAGGACGGCCGGGAGTATTTCTTCAAATCTAGGGAAGAATTTGACGCGATGATCGACGCCGGAGAGTTTTTGGAGCACGCCACCTTCAACGGCAATTCGTATGGCACGCCGAAGGCCTATGTGGAACAGCTTGTGCGCGAAGGCAAGGACG
>JAFUXY010000314.1 GCA_017477005.1 Lachnospiraceae bacterium
CCGACCAAAGAAAAGACAGAGTTCGTAGATTCGATCTTAGAGGATATCCGCTGGCTGGGCGCGAAATGGGATGGAGAGATTTATTTTGCGTCCAATTATTTCGACAAAATGTATGAGGCGGCTGAGATCTTGATACAGAAAGGAAAGGCCTATGTGTCGTCGCTGTCGGCGGAGGAGATGCGTGTCTACCGCGGGACGTTGACCGAGCCTGGCCAGGACGATCCGGACAGAGAGCGGCCAATCGAGGAAAGTCTGGCGCTGTTTCGGGAGATGAAGGCAGGGAAATATGAGGACGGAGCCTACACGCTGCGCGCCAAAATCGACATGGCCTCTCCGAATATCAATATGCGTGATCCGATTCTGTACCGCATTGCGCATATGTTTCACCACAATACAAAGGACGCCTGGTGCATCTATCCGATGTATGATTTCGCCCATCCTCTCGAGGATGCCTTTGAGGGAATCACTCATTCCATTTGCACCCTGGAGTTTGAAGACCATCGCCCGCTGTATAATTGGGTGGTGCAGGAGGTCGGGTTGTTTGCCCATCCGCCACGGCAGATTGAGTTTGCGAAGATGTTTTTGACCGGCGTGGTGACAGGGAAGCGGTATATCAAAAAACTTGTCGAGGACGGCATCGTAGACGGCTGGGACGATCCAAGGCTGGTGTCTATCGCCGGGCTTCGCCGCCGGGGTTTCACGCCAGAGTCCATCCGGCGGTTCATCGAGCTTTCCGGGGTTTCAAAAAGCAACGCGTCGAGTGATTACGCCATGCTCGAATACTGTATCCGGGAGGATTTGAAGGGTTCGAGGAAGCGGATCATGGCGGTGCTTGATCCGGTGGAGCTTGTGATCGACAACTATCCCGAAGACAAGACCGAGACGTTGGTAGTCTCGAACAATTTAGAGAATCCAGAGCTTGGGGAGCGCGAGGTGCCGTTTTCGAAGCGTCTTTGGATCGAACGGGAGGATTTTATGGTGGAGCCGCCGCGAAAATATTTCCGGATGTTCGTCGGAAATGAAGTGCGGCTGATGAACGCCTATCTGGTGAAGTGTACTTCGTATGAGGCGGATGAGGACGGGAGGGTGATCCGCGTCCACGCCACCTACGACCCGGACAGCCGCGGTGGAAACGCCCCGGATGGCCGCAAGGTCAAAGGTACCATTCATTGGGTGGATCAGAAGAGCGCCGTGCGGGTGGAAGCGCGTCTCTATGAGAATATTGTGGATGAAGAGGCCGGTGTCTACAATGAAGACGGGGAGTTGAATTTGAATCCACATTCGAAGACGGTCTGCGACAATGCCTGGGTAGAGCCGTCGGTAGCTGGCTCAGAAGCCTACGACAGCTTCCAATTTGTCCGCAATGGATTTTTTGTCGTAGACAGCAAGGACAGCACGCCGGAGCGATTGGTGTTCAACCGGATCGTGTCGTTGAAGAGCTCCTATCGACTGCCGAAAACGAATTGAACGAAAAAAGCCCCCGTCAGATAGTTTGGCGGGGGTTTTCGCTGTTTTTAATCTTTCAGCAGCAATTCCACTGGGCAGTGGTCGCTCCCGAATACCTCAGTATGGATCTTCGCGTCCACAAGTCGGTCGTCGAGGCGTTTTGAGGTAATGAAATAATCGATCCACCATCCGGCGTTTTTGTGGTTGGTCTTGGGATTTTTCAGATCGATCTCTTCGTGGGCAACATTCAAATCGCCGCAGAGGATCAGCGGTTTCTTGGCGTCGAGCGATCCGAGATAGTCCCGAAAGGCATCCTCCCATTCGCAGCGGTACGCCAGCCGTTCGAGCTTTTGCTTGGAATTGGGCGTATAGCAGCAAACTAGATAATAGTCTTCAAATTCCAAGGTAATCACCCGTCCTTCAGTATCGTGTTCGGGAATGCCGATTCCGTTTTGAACCGACAACGGCGTCCGTTTTGTGAAAACGGCTGTGCCCGAATAGCCCTTTTTCTCTGCGTAGTTCCAGTACTGTTCGTAGCCGGGCAGATCCAAGTCGATTTGTCCTTCCACCAGCTTGCTTTCCTGTATGCAGAACAGGTCGGCGTCCGCTTCATGAAAATAATCCCAAAACCCTTTCTTGACACAGGCCCGCAGACCGTTGACGTTCCATGAGATCAGTTTGGTCATAGGTAATCGTCCTCCTTTTTTTCTCCAGTATACCATGCCACGGAAGGAAATGGTTCATTATTTTTGAGGAAATGCGTTTGAATCTGAGGTTTTCAAAAATATTTTGACCCATTTACAAAAAAATGGTATAGTAAGAGAATTATAGTAAACGAGTAAATTCGTTTCCTATTAAAATTTTATATGTAATTTAGGAAGGGAGACGAGAGAAGGATTATGAAATATTTTGGAACCGATGGATTCCGGGGAGAGGCAGGAACCGTCCTGACCGCCGACCATGCGTATCGGATTGGCAGGTACCTGGGGTGGTATTACAATCAAGACCACAAAGGCAGCATTGTGATCGGCAAGGACACGCGCCGTTCGAGCTACATGTTTGAATACGCTTTGGTGGCGGGGATCATCGCTTCGGGGTCGAACGCCTATCTGCTGCATGTGACGACGACGCCGAGCATTGCCTACGTCGTCCGGACCGAGGATTTTGACTGCGGGGTCATGGTATCGGCCAGCCACAATCCGTTTGGCGACAATGGCATCAAGATTTTGGATGGCAATGGCCACAAAATGGCGGCGAAGGTCGAGGAGGCGATCGAGCGTTATATCGATGGAGAGATCGAGGAGCTTCCATTTGCGGAAGGAGAGGATATCGGCATTGCGACGGATTATGCGATCGGGCGGAATCGATATATTGGCTATCTGATTTCTCTGGCGACGCGTTCCTACCGGGGAAAGCGGATCGGCCTCGACTGCGCCAACGGGAGCAGCTTTGCGATCGCCAAAAGCGTGTTCGACGCATTGGGCGCCAAGACCTATGTGATCTCGGCCGAGCCGGATGGATTGAATATCAACAAGGATTGTGGCTCTACGCATATCGAGCGATTGGTTTCTCTGGTCAAGGAAAAGGAGCTGGATCTCGGATTTGCCTTTGATGGCGACGCAGATCGCTGTATCGCCGTAGACCATACCGGTCAGATCATCGACGGGGATTCGATCATCTATGTCTGCGGCAAATACCTGAAAAAACACGCAAAGCTCGATGGCAACCATGTCGTTGTGACGGTAATGTCCAATTTTGGCTTGTTCAAAGCCTTGGACAAGGCCGAGATCGAATACGATGTCACACAGGTCGGCGACAAATACGTCAATGAGGACATGACAAAGCAGGGCTATGTGTTGGGAGGCGAGCAGTCGGGGCATGTGATCTTTTCCCGCTATGCGACGACGGGCGATGGAATTTTGACCGCGATCATGCTGATGGACGTGATTCTCGAAGAAAAGACCAGCTTAAACGCATTGGTGGAAGGCTTCAAACGCTATCCACAGCTTCTTGAAAATGTGCCGGTTCCTGACAAACAACGGATCATGGAGCACGAGGAAGTACTGTCGGCGGAAGAGGACATCAAACAGGCGTTGGGCGAGGAGGGGCGGATCCTTCTGCGGGAAAGCGGCACGGAGCCGGTAATCCGGGTCATGGTAGAGGCCAAGACAGACGAACTCTGCGAAACCCATGTACGCCGTATGGTAGATTTGATCAATTCAATAAAGGAGCAGTGAAACAATGGATTTGAAACACGAAAAACTTTCGTCTGCGTTATATCTAGCGCAGGCGGCTATGATTGCAGCGATTTATATTGTTTTGACGTATTTTGTCAATGCGATTGGGTTGGCCAATGGGGCGATACAGGTTCGCTTGTCCGAAGCGCTGTGCATCTTGCCCGTATTCACACCAGCGGCGATTCCGGGGTTGTTTGTCGGCTGCCTGTTGTCCAACACGCTGACAGGCTGCGTGATCTGGGACATTGTCTTCGGCAGTCTTGCGACGTTGATCGGCGCCATTGGCACCCGCTTGCTGCGAAAGACGAAGTTTGTCTATACCTTGCCGCCAGTGATCGCCAATATGGTAATCGTGCCTCTGGTACTCAGGTTTGCCTACGGTGTCGGCGATGCGATCTGGTTTCTGGTGATCACGGTCGGTGTGGGCGAGGTGATTTCCGTCTGTGTGCTCGGCAGTATGCTGAAAAAGCTCCTGTCGCACCACGTAGGGGAGTTGTTTGAAACCGGCTTTTGGGGAGAAAGCGTTCCGGCAAAGGAGAAAAAACTATGAAGTCCATTCGCAAACAAATTTTTGAAGTGACAAAGGAGGTCTTTGTCAGGCACGGACTGGACGAGTCACTGGCGCATGTTTCGGTTTCAAATCGTCCGGATCTCTGTGATTACCAATGCAACGGCGCCTTGGCGGCCGCCAAGCAGCTTCACAAGCCGCCGATCTCGATTGCCGAGGAATTGGCGGCAGCGCTTTCTGATTGTCCACTGTTTGAAAAGGTGGAGGCGGTGAAGCCTGGATTCATCAACTTTTCGCTTTCCGGCGACTGTCTGGCGGAGAGCCTTTCGACGATGAGAGAGCAGGAAAAGCTGGGCTTTGAGGGGGCGGATACGCCTCGGACGATCATCTTAGATTATGGCGGGCCGAATGTGGCCAAACCGCTGCATGTCGGGCATCTTCGTTCCGCCATCATCGGGGAGAGCCTAAAGCGAATTCTTTCCTTCACCGGCGAGCGCTGCATTGGCGATATTCATATGGGCGATTGGGGGCTTCAAATGGGGCTGATCGTAGTCGAGCTTCAAGAGCGGCATCCCGAGCTCGTGTATTTCGACGAGGATTTCGCAGGGGATTATCCCAAGGAACCGCCGTTTACAATCTCTGAGCTGGAGGAGATTTATCCCACTGCCTCCGCCAAATCCAAAGCGGATGAAGCCTATTACAAACGGGCGTTGGTCGCCACCAAAGAAATGCAGGAGGGGCGACGGGGCTACCAAGCACTGCTTTCGCATATTATGCAGGTGTCGGTGGCGGATCTGAAACGAAATTATGACCGGCTGAATGTCCATTTTGAGCTGTGGAAAGGAGAGGCTGATGCAGCCCCGTACATCCCGGCGATGGTGGAGAAAATGAAGGCCGATGGCTACGCCTATCTGTCGGACGGGGCGCTTGTCGTGGATGTCGCCGAAGAGGGCGATACGAAGGAATTGCCGCCGTGCATGATTTTGAAATCAGACGGCGCAGCGCTCTATGATACGACGGATTTGGCGACGCTGGTTTGGCGCGAAGAGGATTACCATCCGGACAGCGTGATCTATATCGTGGACAAGCGACAGCAGATGCACTTTACACAGGTATTCCGCTGCGCCAAGAAAACCGGGATCGTGCCGAAGGAAACCGAGCTTTTGTTCCTTGGCTTCGGTACGATGAACGGCAAGGACGGGAAGGCCTTCAAGACCAGGGAAGGCGGTGTGATGCGCCTTGAACAGTTGATTTCCGATATCAATGAAACCATGCTGAAAAAGATTCGGGAAAACGACGCGATCCGCGGAGACGAAGCGGAGCGGACGGCGGAGATCGTCGGCCTGGCGGCTCTCAAATACGGAGATCTCTCGAATCA
>JAFUXY010000315.1 GCA_017477005.1 Lachnospiraceae bacterium
CTATAAAAAGATTGATGCCATAGGGCTTCGGAATCGAAGAAACACGAACCAGCACCATGCCATTGGGCGTGAATTTGAGCGCATTGATCACCAGATGCCGGAGGATTTTCTTGATCTTTCGGCTGTCTCCCAAAAGAACGGACGGTATCTGGGGATCGATGTCAAAAATAATCGAAGGCGCCCGCTGCACAAAGGCCGTGCGGATTTCTGCGTACAGATCTCCGATCAGTGAGGAAATCATGTAATTTTCCTGTTGAACGACGAGCCGTTCGGTGCGCAGCTCGGTGTAATCCAAGATATCCTCAATCTGTTCAAACAAGTGCTGCCCGGCCTCCCGGATGGATTTGAGGCTGGATTTTCGCTCGGGATCGGTCTCACCTTTCAAAAGAACCCCGGAAATCCCCGTCACAGCGTTAATCGGCGTGCGCAGCTCGTGTGAAACATTGGTCAAAAACTCCTCGGTACGCTTGTTGGCCTCCTCCAGCTCCTGAATACGCGCAAGGTAGGAGGCGATATTTTCGTCGCGCTTCTTGAGGATCGAAAGCGAAATAAACCCGGCAAAGGGCACCACCAAAAAATGCAGCAGCATGCGGGTAATGTTGATCGGGGTCGCCTCCGGCCGCACCTCCGGGAACATGATCAGGTCATAAAACGCCGTGAAATAATAGGAAAGCACACAGGCAAACACGATCTGGCGGCTTTGCAGCATCGTATAGAGCAAAAGCACAAAGGTAATCACTGGTGCCAGATCGTAGAAACTGGTTTCATGCACTCCATAAAAAAAGAACATCAGGATTTCAAAAATGGCATAGATCTGTATGCGGAGCTTGGGCGTATAGGCCTGCAGCATGTGGAGGCTCCAACAGAAAATCAACTGTCCCAGAAGAATCGGGATCACCCAACGCTCCCAGCGAAGAATGAAGCCCTCTGTCAGCAGCAGAGCCGTGAAAAACGTATGTGTCGCAAGGATTAAAAGATGGACGCCCCGCATCGTGTCTTGTTCGTTTTGGCCGTGCACCATGGTCGTATTCCCTCCTGCTGGTCAGCTCCGCAACATTTACCTATCATCATTGTAGACGAAAGTATCGCGTTTGGCAATATTTACATTTGGCCGCTTTTCCATTATAATTATGTAACTGTGCAAAAAGGAAGGGAGGAATTATGACGGAAAAAGAGAAGATGCAGCGGCAGATGCTCTACGACGCAAACTACGATTCAGAGTTGCGAAACGACCGTAGGATTGCCAAGGATCTTTGCTACGAATACAACCAAATTCGCCCCTCGGATTCAGAAAGCCGACAGCAGCTCATCCAAAAACTGCTGGGCAAGACCGGAGAGGATTTTTGGATTGAGGCGCCGTTTTGGTGTGATTATGGCTACAATATCGAAATCGGCGAAAACTTCTACGCCAACCACAATACGGTCATTTTGGACGGAGCCAGAGTGGTTTTCGGCGACAATGTCTTCATCGCGCCGAACTGCGGCTTCTATACTGCGGGCCACCCGATCGATGCCGAACGGCGAAATCAGGGACTTGAATACGCCTATCCGATTACCGTTGGCGACAATGTATGGATCGGCGCCGGAGTCCAGGTCATGCCCGGCGTGACTATTGGAAACAACGTAGTCATCGGCGGCGGCAGCGTCGTCGTCAAAGACATCCCGGACAATTCCGTGGCCGTCGGCAACCCATGCGGAGTCGTTCGAGAGATTACAGAAGAGGACAAACAAAGAAGCTGGGATCGATAGGCTATCCCACCGTTTACATTATAGAAAACTGCAAGGAGGAGATTATGGCAGATATGAGACGACCAGAAGATATGGAACGAATTACCACAAAGGAACTGGCGGCGGCCTATATTGATGAGCAGGTTGCCGCCCTGCGTGAACAGATTGGAGACAAAAAAGTGCTTCTGGCGCTTTCCGGCGGAGTGGATTCGTCGGTAGTGGCTGCGCTTTTGATCAAAGCGATCGGGCAGCAATTGGTTTGCGTCCATGTGAACCACGGACTGCTGCGAAAGGGAGAGCCGGAGCAGGTCATCGAGGTCTTCCGCAATCAAATGGACGCCAATTTGATCTATGTGGATGCCACAGACCGCTTTTTGGACAAACTCGCCAACGTTTCGGATCCGGAGGAAAAACGAAAGGTCATAGGCAAAGAATTTATCGAAGTCTTCGCGGAGGAAGCCAGGAAACTCGAAGGAATTGATTTTCTCGCGCAGGGCACGATCTGGCCCGATATCCTTGAAAGCGAAAACGGCATCAAAGCGCACCACAATGCCGGTGGGCTTCCGGAGGATCTGCAATTTGAACTGGTCGAGCCGGTAC